>NZ_JANRHH010000047.1:0-241781 GCF_030433435.1 Polycladomyces subterraneus | reverse complement strand
TAGCTTGAGGGTTGCTCGAAACAGAAATGGACTGAGGGCTTTTACCACTCAAGAATCCCACGGCTTTAGCCGTGTGGAGTGTCAAGAAAAAGACTGCTGACAAAACCTCGTGGAAAGCCGTTTCCCGCCTTCGCTCTGTAACCTGGCGCTAATGCCGGGAAACGGTTTCCTACTCTTCATGACAGTTTTTAGTCAACACCCTGGGGAGAACATCCGTGTTCTCCCCCACTTTCCTTCTCACCCCGCCTTGACCATGCGACTGCCCGGTTTGATCGCGGGGATGCCTTCCTTGCACAACGGGCATGCCTCTGGATTGTAGCTGGGGATTTCATACGGCAGCAACGCCCGATACGGCACGTCAAACGGAGTGCTGCCGCCACTACGGTCGACGATGGAGCCGATCCCGACCACCCGTCCGCCCGCCGCTTGAACCAGACGCACCACTTCCATCACCGATCCGCCCGTGGTCACTACGTCTTCGACGATAAGAACACGCTCGCCGGGTTGGATTTTGAAGCCACGGCGCAGAGTCATTTCCCCGTTTTGTCGTTCGGCGAACAGACACCGTACCCCGAGTGCCCGCGCCACTTCGTGGGCGATGATCACACCGCCCAACGCCGGTCCGATCACCAAATCCACCTTTTCATCCCGAAACAGATTGGCCAGTGCCCTTCCAGCCTGCTCCGCCTCCTCCGGGTGTTGCAACAATTGTGCGCACTGCATGTATTGGGCGCTGTGCCGGCCGGAGGAGAGAAGGAAATGGCCTTCTTTCAACACGCCCGTCCGCTGAATGGCTTCACGTACATCCCACGCCATCGTCATATCCTCCTCGCTTTTGTGATATCCTGTTGGATCTGTTCGTATGCGCGCACCGGATCATCCGCTCGCAAAACAGCCCGGCCTACCACCAAATAATCAGCGCCGTTCTGTACTGCCTGCTCCGGTGTCATCACCCGTTTCTGGTCATCGGATGCTACCCCCTGTGGCCGGATGCCGGGCACCACCGCGATCCCTTCCACGCTCGCTTCCCGCATGGCTTGTTTGACCATCGGCACTTCCCAACCGGAACAAACCACCCCGTGCAGGCCCGCTTGGGCAGCCAGCCCCGCATATCGCCGGACGCAATCCCCCACTGTGCCCGGAATGCCGATCTCCTCGTTCATCGTCCGGCGATCAGTGGATGTGAGTTGGGTGACGCCGACCAACCGCATGGTGCCCGCTC
This sequence comes from Polycladomyces subterraneus, assembly GCF_030433435.1. Taxonomy (NCBI): domain Bacteria; kingdom Bacillati; phylum Bacillota; class Bacilli; order Caryophanales; family Thermoactinomycetaceae; genus Polycladomyces; species Polycladomyces subterraneus. The sequence continues at coordinate 240,559 of NZ_JANRHH010000047.1, read as the reverse complement.
CAGACGCCTCTGCCGCTTCCCGCGCCGCGGCCATCATGGAGACGCCGCCTCCCACATGGAGGGTGAGCATATCCACTCCCAGGTTGGCGACAGATTTCACGGCATGATAAACAGTATGGGGAATATCGTGCAATTTCAGATCGAGAAACACCGGATACCCCCGCTCTTTCAATCTGGCCACCCATGCGGGACCCGTGGCGTAAAACAACTGCATGCCCACTTTGAGAAACGGACGTTTCTCCCTGGGCCACCGTGACAGGAACGATTCGGCCGCATCCTGCGTCGGCAAGTCCAGTGCGATGATGATGGTGGGAACGGATTGGCCGGTTGAAGCTGTCATCGGATGTCTCCTTTCCGAATCTGATATTCTCCGGGTGTGCCGGATTTAGCCCACCAGCACACCCATTTTCTTCCGACCCGTCACCGGCTGACCGATCGGGTCCGCAGTCAGGTAGATCGACTCCAGCGTGGTGAGGAGCGCTTCCACCGTATCCAGCGACGTGAGGCAGGCAATGCCGTGTTCCACCGCTTCGCGCCGGATGCGGAACCCGTCACGTTGCGGCGTTTTGCCGCGCGTCCACGTGTTGACGACCAAATCGGCTTCGCCCCGACGGATCAGGTCGACGATGTGCGGTGAACCTTCCTTGATCTTGTTCACCCGTGTTACGGGCAAACCTTCCCGCTCCAGCATGTCCGCCGTGCCGTGTGTGGCCACCAATCGGTATCCTAGGTCGGAGAAACGGCGGATCAATGGGAGTGCCTCCTCCTTATCCTTATCGCTGATGGTGACGACGACGGTACCGAATTGTGGAAGCGAAATGCCAGCGGCCAACAATCCCTTGTAGATGGCTCGTGCCGCGTCGCGATCCCGTCCCATCACTTCGCCGGTCGATTTCATCTCAGGCCCCAGCGTCACATCAACGCGACGCAGTTTGGCGAAGGAGAAGACTGGCACCTTGACAGCCACCTCTCCGGTCTCCGGCCACAATCCGCTCGGGTATCCCTGATCAGCCAGTGATTCACCCAACATGACGCGCGTGGCTACCTGTGCCATCGGGATTCCCGTCACTTTGCTCAGGAACGGTACCGTCCGCGAAGCGCGCGGGTTGACTTCCAGCACGTAGAGATCGTCTTGGTGTAAAACAAACTGGATATTGACCAGTCCGCGAATCTGAAGGGCACGGGCAATCTGGGTGGTAATCTCGATCAGTCGCTCTTTTTGCGATGCGGTGATCGATTGGGCCGGATAGATGGCGATTGAATCACCTGAATGAACGCCCGCCCGCTCGATGTGCTCCATAATACCGGGGATCAAGACCGTTTCACCGTCGGCGATGGCGTCCACTTCCAGCTCTTTCCCCCTGAGGTAGCGGTCCATCAGTACCGGGTGTTCCGGGTTGACTTTGACCGCTTCCGACATGTAGGAAACGAGCTCCTTCTCGCTGTACACGATCTCCATCGCTCGACCACCCAACACATACGAGGGACGCACCAACATGGGGAAGCCGATTTCTTTCGCTTTTTCCATCGCTTCCTCCGTAGAGGTGACAGCATAGCCAGGCGGTTGCGGCACGCCGATCGACGCCAGCAATTGCTCACATTTTTCCCGGTCCTCAGCCCGGTCGATCTCCGCCAGCGGCGTCCCCAGAATCGGAACCCCCGCTTTTTCCAGATGACGCGCCAGGTTGAGTGCCGTTTGTCCGCCGAATTGTACGATGACGCCCATCGGTTGCTCTTTGTCGATGACATGTAACACGTCTTCGATGTGCAGCGGTTCAAAGTACAAGCGATCGGAGATGTTGAAGTCGGTAGAGACCGTTTCCGGGTTGTTGTTCAGAATCACCGCCTCTATCCCCGCTTCGCGCAATGCTTTGATGGCGTGCACCGTGGCGTAGTCAAACTCGACGCCTTGACCGATGCGGATCGGCCCGGAACCGAGTACCAGCACTGACCGTTTGCCGCTGAGCACCACTTCGTCTTCCTGCTCGTAGGTAGAGTAATAGTACGGCGTCTCGGCCGTAAATTCGGCCGCGCAGGTGTCCACCATCTTGTACACCGGCAGAATCCCCCACTTTTTGCGAAGCCTGCGCACTTCCTCTGCCTGCATCCCGCACCAGCGGGCCAATGTCCGGTCGGTCCAGCCCATCCGCTTGGCTTGCCGCAACATGTCCTCATCCAGCGAGCCACGCTCACGCACCTCCCGTTCGAAACGGACCAGGTTTTCGATCTTGTGCAGGAAGAACCGGTCGATGCGCGTCAGTTCCGCCGCTTGCTCCAACCCGTACCCGCGTCGCAACCATTCCGCCAGGAGGAACAATCGCTCATCATCCGGTTGGACCAATCGCTCTTCCAATTGTTCGCGGGTCAAGAGAGCCGCACTTGGCAACTCCAGGTCTTCCATGCCGATTTCCAGCGAACGGACTGCTTTGAGCAAAGACTCCTCCACTGTACGGCCGATGGCCATCACTTCGCCGGTCGCTTTCATCTGCGTGCCCAGCTTCCGGTTGGCAGAGGTGAATTTGTCAAACGGCCAACGCGGGATTTTGCAGACCACATAGTCCAGCGTCGGTTCGAAACACGCGTATGTTTGTCCAGTGACCGGGTTTTTCAACTCGTCCAGCGTGTAGCCGATGGCGATCTTGGCTGCGATCTGGGCGATGGGATAACCGGTCGCTTTGGACGCGAGTGCGCTGGAGCGGCTCACACGCGGGTTCACTTCGATCACGTAATATTGGAAGCTGTGCGGATCGAGTGCAAACTGCACGTTGCAGCCTCCGCGAATATCCAGCGCCCGGATGATCTTGAGCGCGGACGACCGCAACATCTGCACCTCGCGGTCGGCCAGCGTAAGCGTGGGCGCAAACACGATGCTGTCGCCAGTGTGGACGCCGACAGGATCGAAGTTTTCCATGTTGCAGACAACGATGCTGTGGTCGGCCGCGTCACGCATCACTTCATATTCGATCTCCTTGTAGCCGGCGATACTCTTTTCGATCAGGCACTGGTGAATAGGGCTGTAGCGCAGTCCATTTTCCACGATTTCTCGCAGTTCCGCTTCCGAATGGGCGATTCCGCCTCCCGTGCCGCCCAGTGTATACGCCGGCCGCACAATCACCGGGTAGCCGGTCTCACCGGCGAAACGGACCGCTTCTTCCACCGAGTGAACGATTTCACTTTCCGGCACCGGTTCGCCGATCTCCTTCATCAATGCCCGGAACTGCTCCCGGTCTTCCGCACACGTGATCGCGTGCAGTTCCGTTCCCAACAAGCGGACACCCTCTTTTTCCAACACGCCCCGCTTGGCCAGTTCAACCGCCATGTTCAGTCCGGTCTGTCCGCCCAGAGTCGGCAATAGCCCGTCCGGGCGCTCTTTGCGGATCACTTGAATCAAAAATTCAGGTGTAATCGGCTCGATGTACACCTTGTCCGCCATTTCCGTGTCGGTCATGATCGTCGCCGGGTTGGAATTGACCAACACCACTTCCAACCCTTCCTCTTTCAGCGCACGGCACGCTTGCGTTCCTGCGTAGTCGAATTCCGCCGCCTGACCGATGACGATAGGACCGGAACCGATGACGAGAATTTTTTTCAGGCTGGGATCTTTAGGCATGCTGTATTCCCTCCTTGCTCGCTCGTTGGCGGTGTGTCTCCATCAAGTCGAGAAACTGGTCGAACAGGTAGTTGGGATCGACCGGTCCGGGTGCTGCTTCCGGGTGGTATTGCACCGAAAATGCCGGGTATACCGTGTGACGCAACCCTTCCACCGTTCCGTCATTCAGCGCGATGTGCGTCACTTCCAGGCCGGTACCCGCCAACGATTCGGCGCGCACAGTGTAGCCGTGGTTTTGTGAGGTAATGACTGTTTTTCCGGTGGCCAGTTCCTTCACCGGATGGTTGCAACCCCGGTGACCAAACTTCATCTTGACCGTATCCGCACCGCAGGCCAACGCCAGCAGTTGGTGTCCCAGGCAGATGCCGAAGATCGGATAGCGACCTAACAGGCGTCGAACGGTCTCCACCGCCTCCGGCACATCTTTGGGGTCACCTGGGCCGTTGGAGAGCAAAATACCGTCCGGATGGAAACGGTCGATTTCCTCGGCCGTCGTGTTCCACGGAACTACAATCACATCGCAATTCCGCCGCACCAATTCCCGCTGGATGCCATATTTCGCACCGAAATCCATCAGCACGACCCGTTTACCATAACCTGGAGCCGTATAGATACTTTTGGTACTCACCTGGGCCACCTGGTCACGACGAAGCGGCACATTCAGCCGTTCCTGCAACACTTCGATCGGCTCATTCCCCGTGCTGATCAGTCCTTTCATCGTGCCGTGCACGCGGATCTTACGCGTTAGCATCCGGGTATCCACGCCAGCAATCCCGATGATGCCCCATTCTTTCAGCCAATCGTCAATCGCTGTCTCACACCGCCAGTTGCTGGGGTGTTCCGCGTATTCCCGCACGATGAACCCCCGGACAAACGGGCGCAGGGTTTCCATGTCGTCACGGTTGATCCCATAATTGCCGATCAACGGGAATGTCATTGTCACGATCTGCCCGCAGTACGAGGGATCGGTCAACACTTCCTGGTATCCGCTCATTCCAGTCGTAAACACCACTTCGCCCACTGTCTCGCCCGTGGCGCCGAAAGAGACCCCTTCCATCCACGTTCCATCTTCCAGCAACAATCGTGCCTTCATCTGTTTCCCTCCACTTCTTGAACTCACTGCCCGTTTCGCACCAAATCAACCGACTCGCGCCACGCCACACGTCCCTTCACCAAGGTCAAGACAGGCCATCCTTTGGCCCTCCACCCGGCAAACGGTGTGTTTTTCCCTTTGGAGACGAAGTTGTCCGGATCGATCGTCCTTTCTTCATCCAAGTCGATCACAGTGATGTCCGCGGTTTGTCCTTCAGCCAGCCTTCCCCAGGGCAAACCGAACAATTCCGCCGGACGGCGCGTCAATTTCTCCACCAGCTGTGCCAAGGTCAGATGACCAGTCAACACCAGTCGGGTATATAGCAGCGGAAACGCTGTTTCCAGCCCGACGATCCCGAACGGTGCCTGCCGGATGCCCATCGCCTTTTCTTCCGCCGTATGCGGAGCGTGGTCGGTGGCAATGATGTCGATCGTGCCGTCTTTCAGCGCTTCCAGCAATGCGGCCCGATCTTCGGCGGAGCGCAGAGGAGGATTCATTTTATACATCGGGTCCGGCCCCGGAATGTCTTCGTCGCTCAGGAGCAGATGATGCGGCGTCACTTCCGCCGTTACGCGCAACCCTTTTTGTTTGGCCATCCGGACGAGATCGACCGACGCTTTGGCACTGATATGGCACACGTGGTAATGGACCCCCGTATCCTCGGCCAAGACGATATCCCGGGCGACATGCACCGCTTCGGCCGATCCGAGAATACCGGGAAGATCGAGTTTGGCGGCGAAGATCCCGTCATGGACGCAACCACCCTTGGCCAGTGAATTGTCTTCGCAATGGGCGACGATGGGCAGGTCCAGCTCGCACGCCCACGCCATCGCTTGTTTCATCATGCGGGCGCTCTGCACACCCACACCGTCGTCGGACAAGGCGATCGCACCCGCTTCCTTCAAAGCGGCAAAATCGGTCAACTCTTCACCCAGCTCCCGTTTGGTAATTGCGGCGATGGGCAGGACACGCACCCGTCCCTCCCGGTGCGCCGTCTCGCGGATGCGACCGATCACTTCGGGGGAATCCGCCACCGGCCGTGTGTTGGGCATGCAGGCCACCGTCGTAAAGCCGCCTCTGGCCGCTGCAGCCGTTCCCGTCGCGATCGTTTCCTTATGTTCGAACCCCGGTTCGCGCAAATGGACATGCATATCGATCAATCCGGGCACAATCAGCCGTCCGGCCACATCGACCGTCTCCGCACCCGACTCCGGCAACTCCCGACCGACGGCCGCAATCACGCCGTTTTCAATCCGCACATCCGCCGGAGCCATTTCCCCCGTTTTCTCATCCAAGATCCGTCCGTTTTTCAGCAGGATGTGGTTCATCACAGATTTCCCCCTTCTAGAACACGTTCCAACACCGCCATGCGAACCCATACGCCATTCTTCATCTGCTCAAACACCTTGGAGCGCGGATGCTCCACCAGCTCGTCCGCCAACTCCACATCCCGGTTGACCGGTCCGGGGTGCAGGATCACCGCATGATCCCGCATGCGTGCAAACCGCTCCAACGTCAGTCCGTAATGCTGATGGTATGCTTCTCTAGTGGTAAACAACCGTTCGCGGTGCCGCTCCAGTTGCACCCGGAGCATCATCACGGCATCTGCCTGTGCAATCGCTTCGTCGATCGGCAGATACGGCGCGTGTTCTTCCAGATCCGGCGCCCGCATCGTTTCTGGTCCGCTGAACACCACCTCGGCTCCCATCGTGGTCAGCGACCACAGATTGGAACGCGCTACCCGGCTGTGGCGCAAGTCGCCGATGATGGCCACACGCAATCCGTTCAAATCTCCGAAGTGTTTGTGCAAAGTGTAGAGATCCAGCAGTGCCTGGGTCGGATGGGCATTGTGGCCGTCTCCGGCATTGACCAATCGGACACCGTTGTTTTGTTTGACCATTTCTTCTGCGATCCCGGACTGGCTATGACGGATCACCGCCACTTCCACTCCGATGGCAGCCAAGGTTTTCAACGTGTCGGCCAATGTTTCTCCCTTAACGGTGCTGGAAGTTTCCTCCGAGAAATTCAACACTTCCAAGCCCAGACGTTTCTCCGCTACCTCAAAGGAAAACCGCGTCCGCGTGCTCGGTTCGAAAAACAGGTTGGCGGCAAACCGCCCGAGATAACGCGGCGGTACCATCCCCTTTTGGTTTTCGTAAAAACGAGCCCGTTCCAAAATGTCCATCAACTCGCTTCGGGACAATCCGTTGGTGTCGATCAGATTGGTATCGTTGGATCGAACGGCGATGTTCATCCTGCTCCCCTCCTCATGTTATGTAAAAAGGCTCCACCCAAATGGATGGGAGGAGCCCCCACCAATCCGCACCCTGCCAAAAGGGTGCAGCTCGGCTGTGCCGCTCCTTCCCAGCCTCACGGGACTGGATTAAAGGAACCTTTTTATCCGGAAACCGGCCGGTTAACCGCCAGTTCACCTTGGGTATCATCCGATTCTTCTGTTCGCTCGCCGTTCTTTGGCAGCACCAGATTGAGAAACATCCCGACCAGCGTCGCCAACGCCATTCCTTCAATCTCCAGATGGATGCCCACCAATTTCAGTGCGGCACCGCCAACACCGATCACCAGCACCACCGAAGCGATCACCAGGTTGCGCCGATCATTGAAGTCAACACCGTTTTCCACCAGCATCCTCAAGCCGGCCGAAGCGATGATGCCGAACAGGAGGATGGAGACGCCACCCATCACCGCCGGCGGAACGGTGGAAATCAGCGCGGACAATTTTCCTATGAAGGAAAACGCCATCGCAAACACGGCCGCACCGCCGATCACCCAAACGCTGAAGATGCGCGTGATCGCCATCACCCCGATGTTTTCTCCATATGTGGTGCTCGGAGGCCCGCCGATCATTGCGGCGATCGAAGTGGCTACGCCGTCACCCAGCAGAGACCGGTGCAATCCCGGATTTTTCGCCAAATCCCGGTCCATGATGCTAGAGGTCACCATCAGGTGGCCGATATGCTCGGTCAGGGTAACCAGCGTGACCGGCACGATCACAAACGCCGCTTTCCACGAGACGGTCGGGGTGTGGAAATCCGGAAGCGCGAACCAGCTGGCTTGCTTAACGGGAGTCAAGTCAACAAGTCCGGCAAAATACGCTACGATATAGCCACCCACAATCCCCACCAACACCGGGATCAAATTGAGGAACCCCCGGAACACCAAGCTGGCCAAAATCGCGATCGCCAGCGTCGCCATCGCCACACCGAAGTGTTTGAGCGAGTACACTTTCAATGTCACCGTACCCGCTTGAGGGTCCACACTTTCCACTTTCCCTGGCAAGGCGGACAATGCCTGCGCGGTTTTGGGCACTTCCTGTACCACTTTCGTCGTGCTGGCCATATCAACGGCCACTCCGGCCAGGGCCAACCCGATCACGATGATGATCGAACCGATCACGACCGGGGGCAGCAAGCGGTCCAACCAGCCAACCCCGTATTTGGAAACGGCCAATGCGACCACACCGTACACCAGGCCAGAAAGAAAGCATCCGAACAGCGCTGCACCCACACCCTCGGCTTTGGACACAGTGATGATCGGAATGATGAAAGCGAAGGAAGAGCCGAGATAGGCGGGTATTTTTCCTTTCGTGACGATGAGGTAGGCGATCGTCCCGATCCCGCTCGACAAAAGTGCCACTGACGGTTCTAGTCCCGTCAACAACGGCACGAGAATGGTCGCGCCGAACATCGCAAACAAGTGTTGCAGACTGAGCGCCAGCCATTTGAGTGCCTGGGGACGTTCGTGTACATCCAACACCATGTTCCGTTTCATCCATTTCTCCTCCTTTTGACCGATAAAAAAACCTCTTTGCCCAAGCCGGCAAAGAGGTTTCGCGCCCCATGCGCACACGAATGGCACTGCCTCCCCTTGCCGGCCTCACGGGACCGTCTTTAAAGGGTGGATCCTGTTTTTTCAGATTCATTATTTTTTCGGTTGTTTCCGGATTTCCACCGCATCAAGTCCGTCTGATTCCTGAAGCAGAACCGCCACCAGTTCGTTCTGAGAAGTGGGGACGTTTTTGCCGACATAGTCCGGCCGTATCGGCAATTCGCGGTGACCGCGGTCGATCAGGACCGCCAGTTGGATCATGCGCGGCCGCCCCATATCGATCAAAGCATCCATCGCCGCGCGAACCGTCCGCCCGGTGTAGAGAACGTCATCGACGAGAATCACCTTTTTGCCGTGAATCTCTACCGGGATCTCAGAACCCCGCACTTCCGGTTGCTCCGCTTTTTCAGTCAAATCATCCCTGTACAGGGTGATGTCCAACTCTCCTACCGGAACGCTGACTCCTTCAATTTGCTGAATGCGCTCACTCAAACGCCGAGCCAGATAGATGCCCCGCGTTCGAATTCCGACAAGCACCGTATTTTCCACGCCTTTGTTCCGTTCCAGAATCTCGTGTGCGATACGGGTCAGTGCCCGCCGAATCGCCGCCTCATCCAAAATGGTTTTCGCTTCGATGACGAATCCCTCCTTGGCACAAAAAAAGCTTCTCACCCGGGCCGGGCAAGAAGCGCTGTTGGCGTTCCTTCACGAAACAGGAATCAGAAGTCCGATGATGGTTAGCCGCGCCCTTGCCAGCCTCACGGGACTGGATTTAAAAGGCCCTATTAGTGTTCCCCCGTATTATGAACGATCGGGTACCGAATGTCAATCCCATTTCAATGATTTTCCGCGCGAAATAAGCTAATTAATTTTTCCATATCCTCCGGCAGCTCCGCTTCCAAACGAATTCGTTGACCGGTACGGGGATGGTCAAAGCCCAGCACTTTAGCGTGCAGGGCCTGTCCCTGGATCGGATACCGGTTCTTTTTAGGTCCATAAACCGGATCACCGATCAACGGGTGGCCGATGGAGGCCATATGTACCCGGATTTGATGGGTACGCCCCGTCTCCAGCTTGCATTCGATCAAAGACGCTTGTTGCCAGTGCTCCAACACGGCAAAATGGGTGACGGCCGGCTTGCCGTTTTTGTGGTTGATCGCCATTTTTTTGCGGTCATGCGGGTCCCGTCCGATCGGTGCATCAACCGTTCCACGACTGTGCGGTATGTTGCCGTGCACAATGGCGAGATATATGCGATCCACACTGTGCTCCTTCAACTGCGCTGCCAGCGATTGATGGGCCATGTCGTTCTTGGCCACCATCAATAGTCCCGACGTATCTTTGTCGATGCGGTGAACGATGCCCGGACGCGCCACGCCACCAATTCCGGACAGGTCTTGGCAGTGGGCCAGCAACGCGTTCACAAGTGTGCCAGAGGTGTTACCCGGCGCCGGGTGAACCACCATGCCCCGCGGTTTGTTCACGACGATGACGTCTTCATCTTCATACCGCACGTCCAACGGAATCGGTTCCGGTTCCACCGCCAACTCCTCTACCGGCGGGACGGAGACGATCACCTCGTCCCCCGTCTCCAATCGGTAATTGGCTTTCACCGTTCGACCGTTGACCGTGACCCGTCCTTCTTTGATCCATGCTTGAACTGCAGAGCGGGACCAGTCGTCATCCAAAGAAGTAACCGCCTTGTCGATCCGCTCCCCTTCAGCCGATTCATCCGCCCGCCATACGATGCGGGTTTCTTCCTCAATCATCGGTCGCACTCGCTTTCGCCGCCGATTCTTCCGATTCGTTCCCTTGACGGAACGTGTCGATCACCAACAGAATGACACCGATGACAATGGCGGAATCAGCCACATTGAAGATGGGGTAATGGATCAACCGAAAGTCAAAAAAGTCGACGACTTCCCCGAGGCGTACCCGATCCAGCAAATTACCGACCGCTCCCCCCAAAATGAGGGCAAACGACCACGAAGCACCGGCTCGTTCCCTACCCAAGCGGTGCAAATACACCAGCAAAAAAGTGATGACAACCAACGTCACAGTGATAAACAACCACTGCTGATTTTGCAGGATGCCGAATGCCGCCCCGCGGTTACGATGAGATGTGATGTAAAACACCCCTTGAATCAGGGGGATGGACTCATATAGCGACATTTTGGTCGCAACCAACCATTTGGTCAGTTGGTCGATCACTAACACGGTTATTGCGATCAAATAATACCGTAACACCAAATGTTTTCCTCCTGTCCCTTCGCACGTCCATGCCTGCATCTTCCATTGATTGTAGCACAGTGGAATGGGCGGACACAATGACAGGGATTTGAACGAGTGCAGAGCAACAAGCGAAAAACCGAACCATCTCATAGAAAAACTTCAAATCAACAGGACGAATAGATGTCCGATCATGATGGAGTCATTTTTTCCGCCGTTTTTCCCATGACTCCTCTGCGCGTTCATAGGCTTCATTGTGCGTGATGTCCGTAATCTCTTCAGTATTGCCGTGTGCATCCGTAATCGTGAAACCTTCGAAGTCGTCAATATAACCCCGTTTTTCATCGTGATCGATTGTCAACTCATTGTAGCTCTCGCCATCGCGGAAATAGTCCGGCGGGTTGGATGTACCGTAACGCTCCACTTCCTGCCATGCATCCTCGGCATCATAAGCGCTTCTTTCCTCATTCCCGTCGTTAAAATGCTCACCGAAAGGTGGGTGAATCACTTGTTCTTCTACTGGCCGGCGGTGGGAGACATCTCCGCCCGGTTGGTGTTCCTTGCAATAGGCGGTGGCGGGTACCGCTTCTAGCCGCTCGTAGGGAATCGGGTCCCCGCATACGACGCATCGACCATACGTACCATCTTCCATGCGCAATAATGCCAGCTCGATCTCCTCCAACTGGTGTTCGGCGGCCTCATTCAACGCCAAATCCTTACCCCGTTCGTACAGCTCCGTGCCGATATCAGCGGGATGATTGTCATAGCCCGACAACTCACCGATGGAATCGTTCATCCCTTTTGACATTCCGAAATGATCATTGCTAGTAAGCCGCTCTTGCAAACGACGTTTTTCCTCCAGCAATTGCGCCCGCAACGCGGACTGTTGTGCTTCCGTCATGGAGAAGTTGCCTCCTTTTCAATATGTGGGCCGGTTTAAATCCAATTCTGCCTGGACGATCTTGGCGATTTCCGCGACAAAATTACCAATGACAGGGAGGTTGAGTGCCCCGATTCTTTGCAGGGCATACACGATGAATGCAGCGAACAGGGTAAATCCGATCGCAATCCCGATACCGCGTGCTATGCCGGTGAAGATGTTGATCAGGATCAGACGGAGCGGGTGATTTAACAACTGTACATATTCCGCAATCTCAGTCGCCTCCAGCCGACGAGCCAGGATCTTCAACTGTCTGTCGATCCGCCCGAACCAACGGCGGTTTCCCTGTACACGTTCCCCCACATCCATCCCTCCGAACCTTTTCCAATAGCTTCTCCATGACGTCGAACGTTGTTGCATACAAAAAAAGGCGATTCCAAAATAAAAAAGCTGTTTCCCGCTTAACGGGAAACAGCTTGAGAATGCCGCAGTGTTGGGACGTCGCTTAGCAGGAGACCTTGCCACTAGAAGCGTGTCTGGTGAATACTGTCCGTTCCGCTCCACGGAGCACAGGACAGAGCAAAGTACGCTTCGCTTATGCCTACGCTTTCGGGTCTTCGCTCGGCTGGGCTTAGGTTATTGCTCAACCGGAAAAACATGGTCCCCTTGCGGAAAAATGGCCAGACACACACCCTAGATTCTTTCCGCTCATGATCACGCTATGCCGGTATCCAACTTCCGCACGATTTCCGCACAACGGGCACAAATCGTCGGATGATCCGGATCCTGCCCCACTGTCGGTGTTACCACCCAACAACGCTCACATTTTTCGCCCGGCGCCACTTCCACCTTGACTGCGATTCCTTTCCCGACCACAGCACCCTCTGCCGGTTCGGTACCGGGTGCATGCAGTTCGGTGTGGGAGACGATGAACAAGGCGGATAGATCTTCAATCTCCGACAACAACCGATGCGTGCCTTCATCCGGATACAGGTGTACGGACGCACCTAGCGAATTACCGATCACCTTGTTTTGCCGCGCTTCCTCCAACGCTTTCAGCACAACGTCACGTACCTCGAGGAAGGCATTCCATTTTTTCTCCAATGTATCGTCCAAAACACTACGATCCACTTGCGGCAGATCGGTCAGATGAACACTTTCTTCCGTTTTGCCCGGTGTGTGTTGCCACACTTCCTCCGCCGTATGCGGCAGAATCGGGCTGATCAGCGGGTTGAGGGTGGTCAGCATACGATACAGCACAGTTTGCGAAGCCCGTCGTGTTTCGGCATCGGCAGGCAATGTGTACAGGCGATCCTTCAACACATCCAAATAGAACTGGCTCAAAAACACGGTGCAGAAATGATGGATCGCATAGTACACTTGATGGAACTCGTACGCCTCATAAGCCCGTGTGACTCGCTCGATCAGCCGTTGGAGCTGAATGTAGGCGAATCGATCCAACTCCGGCCATTTTTCAACAGGGACACTGTCCTTCGCCGGATCGAAATCGGCCAGGTTCCCCAGCAGGAAGCGGAATGTATTGCGGATTTTTCGATACGCCTCCGCGATTTGCTTCAAAATCTCATCGGAGACACGTACATCGGCCTGATAATCGACCGAAGCCACCCACAGACGCAGAATGTCCGCACCGTATTGTTGAATTACTTTTTGCGGCTCAATCGTATTGCCGAGTGACTTGGACATTTTCCGCCCTTCGCCATCCAACGTGAACCCGTGGCTCAACACTTCCCGGTACGGTGCCTGCCCGGTCGTGGCCACTGCCGTCGACAGCGACGAGTTAAACCATCCGCGATACTGGTCCGATCCTTCCAAATACATGTCGGCCGGCCACTGGAGTTCTTCCCGTTGTTTCAAAACAGCCCGGTGGCTCGAACCGGAATCGAACCATACATCCATCGTATCCGTTTCTTTGCGGAATGAAGTGTGGCCGCAGGATTCACAAGCCGCTTGATCCGGCAACAGCTCGTCGACATCTTTTGCATACCAAACAGAAGAGCCTTCCCGTGCAAACAGGGCAGCGATGTGCTCGATCGATTCTTCGGTGATATAAGGCTCTCCGCATTGTTCGCAATAGAAAATGGGCAGCGGAACGCCCCAAACGCGTTGCCGAGAAATGCACCAATCACCGCGGTCTGCGATCATGTTGTGCAAACGGTTTTCTCCCCAAGCAGGCGTCCATTTCACTTTCCGGATCGCTTCCAGCATCTGTTCGCGGAATCCGTTGATCGAAGCGAACCATTGATAGGTCGCCCGGAAGATCACCGGCTTTTTCGTCCGCCAATCATGGGGGTATTGGTGGGTGATAAACGACAATTTCAACAAGGCGCCCACTTCTTCCAGCTTCTGTGTCACCGCTTTGTTGGCGTCGTCGTAAAACAGTCCTTCAAATCCGGGGGCTTCCTCCGTCATCCGGCCTTTTTCATCCACGGGACACAATACGCCCAAATTGTATTTTTGCCCGAGGAGGAAGTCCTCTTCTCCGTGGCCAGGAGCCGTGTGAACGCAACCGGTACCCGCATCCAACGTCACGTGATCGCCCAGAACCACCGGGGATTTCCGGTCGTAGAAAGGATGACGGCATACAACGCCTTCCAGTTCGCTCCCCTTCCACGAACCTACCCGTTCGTAATCGGTGATGCCGCAAGTCTTCATCACTTGATCCACCAATTCATCTGCCATCAGCAATTGTCGGTCTCCCGCCTTGACCAGGGTGTACTGGAAATCGGGATGAATGGCAATACCCAGGTTGGCTGGGATCGTCCACGGGGTGGTGGTCCAGATGACGACCGCCGTGTTGGCTTCAGGCAACACGCCATTTCCGTCCTGCACCGGGAACGCCACATAGATGGAAGGCGAACGCTTGTCCTTGTATTCGATCTCCGCTTCCGCCAAAGCCGTTTCCGAAGAAGGAGACCAATATACCGCCTTCAGCCCGCGATAAATAAAGCCTTTGCGGACCATTTCACCGAAAACGCGCACCTGTTCCGCTTCATATTCCGGTTTCAAGGTAATGTACGGGTTTTCCCAATCCCCTTGCACGCCCAGGCGCTTAAATTGCGCTTTTTGTTTTTCCACAAACGACAGAGCGTATTCCTTGCACAACTCGCGGAATGTAACAGGATCCACCTCTTTGCGGTTGACCCCTTTTTTGGTGATGATGGCGTGCTCGATGGGCAGTCCGTGTGTGTCCCATCCTGGGACATACGGGGCATCATATCCTTGCAGGTTTTTAAACCGGACGATGATGTCCTTCAAGATTTTATTCAACGCATGGCCGATATGGATGTCGCCGTTGGCGTACGGCGGTCCGTCGTGCAGGATGAATTTCGGACGGCCTTTTCGTTTTTCACGTGTTTTCCGATACAGATCAATCTCATCCCACCATTTTTGCCAATCCGGTTCCCGTTTGGGCAGATTAGCCCGCATGGGGAAATCCGTTTTCGGCAGATGTAGCGTTTTGCTGTAATCCATATAGGTCACCTCACTCTTCTTCCAAAATAAAAAACCTTCTTCATCCGCTAGGGACGAGAAGGTTCCCGTGGTACCACCCTAATGAGCCGATTTTGTCGCCAAAAACGGCCCACTCTCTCATTCGTTAACGGGAATGACACGGTCCACCCTACTCTCGTCACTCGTGATTTCGGGCGACGGCTCCCGGGGGATTTTCGGAACGGAGGTCCGGATTAGGCTCGCACCATCCCTAATTCGCTGTCACACGGACACATCCGCCTACTCTTCCCGTTCTTCGCCGATGACAATGTTCGTTTATTCTAGAAAAATTCTCCTCACGAAGCAACACATCATCGCAGCCATAAGGAAGGCATATGTACTTCCTGAATCCTCCATGACCTATGATGTCTTGCTTCCTGACGATTAAAACATCGCTTTCTTCTTCAGCTTACGAGACGTGCGACGCAATTCACGACGCGGTTCGTCCTCTTCTTCCAGCTGATAAGAGGGTTCATGTTGATCCATCGGATCTTGGTACTCTTCATGATGGTTATGATGATATTCATCGAAATCGTGATGGAGCTCCTCTTCTTCCATATCCGGTTCAGACGGTTGGGCCAATTGCTCCAGTTGTTTGCCAGTTTCCTCCAGTCCTTCTTCCAGCTCCTCGAGAGACTCCCAATCGCTATTCTCCAGAATATCCAAATGAGATTGCACCAACGTACGGAAACGGGCGCGGTAAATCGTCGCTTTTTGCTTCAGGCCGACCAACTCGCTGTGGATGGCGCGCGCTTTTTGCAACGCTTCGTTGATGATGCGGTCGGCATTTTTCTCCGCTTCCTGCACGATCAGTTCCGCTTCCTTCTTCGCGTTCAACCGCACTTCTTCGGCCACTTCCTGGGCCACGCGGATCGATTTGTGGATACTTTGTTCCATCGAGGTCAACGCGGCCGCGGACGGCTGTTGGTACATCGGTTCGGGTTGATAACGCGGCTGCGGCGGCTGCGGCGATTGCGGCTGAGGAGCTTGGACCGGAGACATGGTTTGTTGTTCCATTAACCGCTCCAATTCTGCCTGCAATTCTTCCACTTGTTCTTCCAGCTGCTGCTTTTCGCGGATCAGGAATTCAAAGTCTTTAATGATCTGATCCAAAAAATCGTTTACTTCATCTACATCGTAACCACGGAAAGATCGGCTGAATTCCTTATTGTGTATATCATAAGGCGTAAGCGGCATAGCCGGCACCTCCTCAATAGATTGCTTCTCCTCTCTATTCGACAATACTAACAAAAATCCTTCCGGAAAGCTACCTCTACTTGTCACATTGGAGAAAAGTTTATTGCTAATAATGGGATTGTTTGTATATGGTTTATCTCATTTTCAGGACTTCGACCCAGAACCTCCCCTTTTTTGTCCTCCCATCTATCTTTTCCACAAGCAGGCGACCGAATCCCCGAAGCGAGATCATATCCTGTTCGGCAACCGTTTCGGCAGGGTTATCAACGACCTTCCAGTTCACTTTGCATTTGCCGCTCTTAATCGACTGTGCCGCTTTAGAGCGAGAGAGGCGGAAACCTTCGGCGCACACGGCATCCACACGAAGCGACGCTACCGTGATGGACTGAGCGATCGCCTCGCGTTCCGGGATCACCAAATCCTCCCGGCCGATCTCCTCGACGGATACCGTCTCCCTGCCGACACGGCTTAATTGTAATCTGATATAATCGGCCAATTCATCCGCTACGATCGCATGGCAGCCTTCCGAATGCAGAAGCAGATCCCCCAACTTCTCACGCTTGATCCCCAATCCCAGCAAGGAACCCAATACGTCTGGGTGCTTCAGCTCTTTTCCCGAAAGCGGGCGAATGGCAAGAAAAGCCAAACCGGACGGCAATTCGTCCGGTGGGAAATGAGGGGGATGCACCCACATGCGACACCGTTCCGCTCCTTCATACCCTCCGTCGGACCACACCCCGATATCCGGCTCCCGATTGACCAAGGACCGGACGATAAACTGCTGGCGAGGGTCCAAAAACGGTGTCTGCACAGGTTGATACTTCTCCGCAGCTCGGTAAACCCAATCCAGGACCCTCTCCGCGAATGGTCGTTCCTCCGGTCGAAAATGAGCGAACAACGCTTCGCGATTCATGTCAGCCAGCCGATCACCAAGCTCAGGATGTAGAAAACGCCGTACTCCATGAAATGGAGCGCGATCAGGGCCACGATCGGGGAGATGTCCAACATGCCAAAGGGAGGGATCAAATTTCTGAAAATGGACAGGTACGGCTCCACCAACCGTGCCAAAAAATAAGCGATCGGCGTCTCTCGCGCTTGGGGAACCCACGAGAGCAAAATATAAATGATGATCAGGATATAGTAGAGGTAAAAACCCCAATGAACCAACTCATACACTGCGTTCATTCGTTCACCTCAGCAGTTCTTTGGCGTCATCGGATACCAAATCCGATATGGTTCCTTGCACGTCTACATTGGCCGGTGTGCACATAAAGATGTTGGGGCCCAATTTTTGGATGTTCCCACCCAGTGCATACACCGTTCCGCTCAAAAAGTCCACAATCCGGACAGCTTGATCCTTGCTCACGCGCTGCAAATTGACGACGACCGGGCGATGGCTTTTGATATTGTCGGCGATTTCTTGAGCATCTTCGTAGGTGCGGGGTTCTATCAGCATCACACGGATGTTTTTCTGGGTGTGCAACGATACCACATGCCCGCCACGTTCCCTTGTCAATACCGACTCGGCGTCCTCCTCATGGTATTCCACCACATCATCCTCTGTGATCCCGAAAAAGTTCATCACCCGTTGGATGAAACTCAATCAAAATCGCCTCCTCACCGGCCGTCTTACTTCTGCCGCCCCACCAACACCGATCCCAGACGCAGGAATGTTGCGCCTTCTTCGACGGCGATGGGATAGTCCTGCGACATGCCCATGGACAAATGCGGGACCTTCAATCGGGTGTCCCCGAGCTTTTGCAACTCGACCTGTAACTGTTTCAATCGCCGGAAAAACGGACGGACCTCCTCGGGTTGATCCGTTTTAGGCGCCATTGTCATCAATCCCACAACTTGAATACGAGGACATGTCTCCACCACTTCGCGGGCGAAATCCGTCAACTCCTCAGGTGCGATACCGTGCTTGCTCTCTTCACCGGACACATTGACCTGGATGAAGCACTTCACCTGCTTGTCCGCTTTTTCTGCGCGGGACTGGATCTCCTTCGCCAGCGAATATCGGTCGAGGGAATGAATATATGTAAATCGACTGATGACGTCCTTCACCTTGTTCCGTTGCAGGTGACCGATGAAATGCCACACTCCCCGACCTTCAAGCGCTTCATATTTGGGTACGGCTTCCTGCGCCCGGCTTTCGCCGATGTCTTCGATTCCCGCATCCAATACTGCACGGGTGGTGTCCAAATCCACATATTTGGTGACCGCGACCACGCGCACTTCGTTGGGGTCACGACCAACCCGGGCGCAAGCGGTAGCAATGGTTTCCCTGATCTGTTCCCAACGTTGCCGCAACTCGTCCATCAGCCATCTCTCCCGTCCCGTTTCACGATCCATGCCACCATGCGTCCTGTTTTTCCTTTATCACGCCGGTACGAAAAAAAATATTCTGGATGACAGCTGGTGCACCAATGCGTCAATTCCACATGCTCCGGCAGAATTCCTTCCAAAAGCAACATTTCCCGATTGGCCAATCGCAAATCCAACTTCCATTTTCCGGATTGAGTCGGTTTCAAGATGTCATTGGACACGGATGGCAAAACTTCCAGCAAAGCATTGGCCACCCGATCCTCCACTTCGTAACAACACCCCCCGATCGACGGTGCAATCGCTGCGCGGATACGGCCGACATCGGCTCCCATCTGCACCATACGACGCACCATCCGCGGGCCGATCCCGCCCACTGTACCACGCCACCCCGCATGGGCGATGCCGATCACGTCGGCATCAGGGCTGTAGAAAATCAGTGGTACACAATCGGCATAAAAAGAAGTCAACCAAACACCGGACGACTTGGTCACCAAGCCATCCGTATCAGCGAAGGCCGTTTGGCGGGAATCACTTCCACGTCCCCGATCCTCTGCACGAACTTCCCGGATGGCCACGCCATGGACTTGTTCACCGCAGGTCCACCACGAAAACGGCAGATTCAACGCCTTCGCCAACGCTTTTCGATTGACGATGACACGATCGGGATCATCCTCCACGTGGAGAGCATAATTTTTGCCACTTCCTCTGGCGCTCATCCCTACCGACAGGTGAGGAAATTCCTTTTCCCACTTGGAAAGGAAAAAGCAGGGAACGCCAGCACCATCGTGAAACTGAAATGGTTCCATTCGCTCCCCTCCTCTCACCATATTACCACATTTCGGTGAAGAGACAAAGAGACTCTTATCTGTCAATCCTCAGGTGACGGTGGCAAAAACGGCGGCTGTGAAGAAGAGGGGTTGTCATAATATTCGTGGGGTGACGTGGTGGAATGTAATCGCACCAAGATGACGTCCGTTCCGATTTTCACGATTTGCCGCCATGGAATGACCCACTCTTTCCCTCCGGAAAAAAGACCGAACAGCCGGCTTTCCGCCGGCACCACAATCGCCTTAATCTGACCCATCTTCAAATCGATCTCCACATCGTGGATTTGCCCCAGTTTTTGTCCGTCCTGAACATTTACCACATCTTTGGCCTGCAACTCGGAGATTTTGATCACGGGGTGATCCCCCTTCATCGCAAAGTCAACGTTACTTTATATATATGAGACAGGGAGGCAATATGTACAGTGGTGTGTCTGCTTTCAACACCTCTTATGAAGGGTTGCCGTACTTTACGAACGGGAAAACAATGTCCCTTTATGAAATACAGACACTCCCTTGGTCTGGCCACACAAAAAACCGCCCTTTTCGGGCGGTAAGGTGGTGACGTCGGTCAGTGATTCATTGGACAAATTTTTGCATCTGATGAATAGCGGCTTTTTCCAGTCGAGAGACCTGTGCTTGGGAAATTCCGATCTCATCGGCCACTTCCATCTGGGTTTTCCCCTCAAAAAAACGCATGGACAAAATCAATTTTTCCCGTTCGTTCAACTTGTTCATCGCTTCGCGGAGGGCGATCTCCTCCACCCATTTGAAATCCTTCTCCTTGTCGTCACTCAACTGATCCATCACATAGATTGGATCTCCGCCGTCCTGATAAATAGGTTCAAACAATGACACCGGGTCCTGAATCGCATCAAGTGCAAATACCACGTCTTCCTTGGGTACGTTCAGCTCTTCCGCAATCTCCTGTACAGTAGGTTCACGGGAATGCCGGTTGGTGAGCGTATCCCTTACGTGCAGCGCTTTGAACGCGATATCCCGTAGAGAGCGCGACACGCGAATGGGATTATTGTCCCGCAAGTAGCGGCGAATTTCACCGATGATCATCGGAACGGCGTACGTGGAAAATTTGACGTTTTGTCCGAGATCGAAATTGTCAATGGCCTTCATCATGCCGATGCAACCGACCTGAAACAGATCATCCACATTTTCTCCCCGGTTGTTGAATCGTTGGATCACACTGAGTACCAAACGGAGATTGCCGTTTACCAACTTCTCCCTGGCGGATCGATCCCCAGCCTGTAACTGCCGAAACAGTACACGCATCTCCTGGTTGGTTAATACCGGTAGTTTGGATGTATCCACTCCGCAGATTTCTACCTTGTTCCGCGCCATGGGGTTCCCTCCTCAGGAAGCATGTATGAACAGTATCTCCTGAGAAAGGTTTTTTATAATCCATCCATCTTTGGCATATATTTCAAATCATTTTATTAAATTCTTTTCGTAGCCGCTTGATAATCCGCTTTTCCAGCCGTGAGATGTAAGATTGCGAAATACCCAAGAGATCGGCCACGTCCTTTTGCGTTTTCTCCTCTCCTCCATTGAGTCCAAAGCGGAGCTCCATGATCGTTCGTTCCCGTTCGGACAACTTGGCCAAGGCGGCACGCAAAATTTTCCTGTCCACTTGTTCTTCAATGTTTCGGTAGATCGTGTCATTCTCCGTTCCCATCACATCGGACAACAGCAACTCGTTGCCGTCCCAGTCCGTATTCAAAGGCTCGTCGAAGGATACTTCCGAACGGATCTTGTTGTTACGCCGCAAAAACATGAGAATCTCGTTCTCAATGCATCGTGAGGCATAGGTGGCCAGTTTGATCTTTTTTCCCGGATCGAATGTGTTGACTGCCTTGATCAAACCGATTGTGCCGATGGATACCAGATCCTCAATATGAATGCCTGTGTTCTCGAATTTGCGAGCAATGTAAACCACCAACCGGAGATTCCGCTCGATCAGCATGGCGCGGACGGCAGCATCTCCCCCTGGTAGACGCTCTAGCAGATGCTCTTCCTCTTCCCGTGTAAGCGGCGGTGGCAGTGCTTCACTTCCGCCGATATAATAGACTTCTTCCCCCTTTAGGCCAATCTGCATCAGCAACCGGTACCAAAACAGTTGCAATACCAGCTTCCACTTGACCCACATCCGATGTCGCTCCCCTGTCACGGCTCATCCTCCTTTGTATACTTGATGATGAAAGAATGAAAAACCTACCCTGCTTGCGGCAAACAGGAAGGATGGATGATGGCATGATACGTGCCGTCGGATGACAATCTGCCCGGATCCAGTCCGACCAACACTTTTCCGGCGGCAACCCAATCCTGTTGTTGACGGATTTCTACACGGTCCGGTTTCAGCGTCACCATCATCTCTCCTTCAGCTGTGACCCCACGAAAGGGCACCAACCGCACCCGGGTCACCCACTCTGCAGTCAGGCGATCCCAGTGTTGATGCCATGCCTTGGTCCGGACCATCTCCGTCAACGCTTCGGGAAGATATGTCTGGATCCGCTCCAGTTCCACCATCATCACAGGTGCACGGCTGATCGGATCCCGCAGTTGATTGCCGGTGTCGATCAAGCCGACGCACTCCAATCGGTGTTCGCCGATCCAGATTGCCACAGGTGTCAAATAAGAATGGATCGCTTGCCGATGTTGCAAAGAGCGGAACGATACGCGTGCATACAACCACACAAACGGAAAACTGACCAATACAAACAACCAGGAGACCGGTGACCCCCAGCCGGTGGATTGGGACAGAAAGATCCCACCGGCAACTGTTCCCTCTCCCGTCATCACATAGTGAAGCGCGAACATACCACCACCAATCACAAACGAGGTGGTGTAAAAAACCCCCAAACTACGTACAAACGCAACCGGGGTGGGATAACCAAATGTCACGCCCACCATGAGAATAGAAAACAGCACTTTTGCCGGAAAGGTGTAGGTAAAAGCAAATTGTGGCCACAAATGCAGGATGGAATACACCGCCCCGAGCAGGGCACCGCAACTCATCCTCCAAAACGGAACCCGTTGCCTGCGGATAGCCGAGGTCAACAGCAACAGTGTAAAGTCGATAAACAGGTTGAGGAGGAAGACCATGTCCGCATAGATGACCATGTCTTCATCCCCTCTCGTCCAATGTGAAAACAGTATATACTAATCCTTATTTCAAAGTCTGTTGAAACTTGCCGCCTGGGAATCACTTTTTTCGTCGAACGGACAAAGAAAAGCGGATCAGTCAATGGGAAGGAGCGAAAACTGTCGGAGGAATCCGCCATCGGATTGAGAATTCGTTCAGGGGAAAGGAAGGGAATTTTCATGCAGTCATTTGCCGGACGAGTTGCACTGGTTACAGGTGGTGGTTCAGGTATCGGCCGTGCTACTGCCTTGGCTTTTGCACGAAAAGGGGCCAAGGTGGTCGTGGTCGGCCGTACACATGAAACGATTGAAGAGACAAAAGAGATGATTGAGCATGGGGGCGGCGAAGCGATCGCAGTTCAAGCAGATGTCAGTGTGGATGGACAAGTGAGGAGCATGGTGCAGACTGCTGTGGACCGCTTCGGAAGACTGGATTTTGCTTGTAACGCCGCGGGGATCGGTGGCAAACTGGCACCCGTTGCTGAAATCACCGAGGATGAGTTTGATTCTATCGTGTCGATCAACCTCAAAGGGGTTTGGCTCTGCATGAAGCATCAAATTGGTCAGATGCAGATGCAGGGGGGCGGTGTGATCGTGAATATCGCTTCGGTCAATGGTTTGAGGGGAACACCCCAAGCGGCGGTTTACGCGGCGAGCAAATCCGGAGTGATCAGTCTCACCAGATCGGCCGCACTGGAATACGCCCAATCCAACATCCGCATCAATGCCGTTTGCCCCGGAGCTGTTCTCACCCCGATGCTGGGACAGGTATTTCATACAACTGGTATTACCAAACAACAGTATCGAACACGAATTCCGCAAGGTCGCATCGGGAAGCCCATCGATATTGCCCACACGGTCATCTGGATGTGTTCGGACGAAGCTTCCTACATCACCGGACACATCATGACAGTGGACGGTGGTGTGTCAGCCGGCTGAATCCCCAGTCGGTTGGGCGTATCTCGAAACTTGGGAACAAGAAAAGAGGGAGGCAATAGCCTCCTCTTTTCTATACTTACCGTTTGTATCCGGCAGATCGGTCTTATTTTTTCCGCCGATGACGCAGGAAGGTGGGGATATCCAAATTGTCCTCTTGTGAATTGTACGTCACGATATCCAATTTGGATGCAGCGGTTTCTTCTTCCAACCGGAATTGCGGTTTTCCAGGTGTTTTTTCCTGCTGTTTGTGATCGAATCCGGTGGCTATCACCGTGACGATGATCTCATCCTTCAGGTCTTCATTGATCACCGCACCAAAAATCATGTTCACTTCCGGATCGGAAGCGGAAGCCACGATGTCAGCCGCTTCATTTACTTCGTACAGGCTCAGGTTTGTTCCACCCGTGATGTTCATCAAAACGCCGCGCGCCCCATCGATCGAAGTTTCCAACAGCGGGCTGCAGATTGCTTTTTTGGCCGCTTCGGCCGCACGTCCTTCCCCGGCGGCCATCCCGATTCCCATGAGTGCGGAACCGCGTTCGGTCATAATCGTCTTCACGTCCGCAAAATCGAGGTTAATCAGGCCAGGAACCGCAATCAAATCCGAGATACCCTGCACCCCTTGACGCAACACATTGTCGGCTTCACGAAACGCTTCCAACATCGGGGTGTTTTTATCCACGATTTCCAGCAGACGATCATTGGGGATGACGATCAGCGTATCCACTTTTTCCTTCAAGGCAGCAATCCCTTGATCAGCCTGTAGGGAACGCTTGCGTCCCTCAAAGGTGAATGGACGGGTGACCACACCGACGGTCAACGCGCCTTGTTCACGGGCGATGGCAGCGATTTCGGGAGCCGCTCCCGTTCCGGTTCCGCCACCCATTCCAGCGGTAACGAACACCATGTCCGCGCCTTTCAACACGTTTTCCAAGCTCTCACGGCTTTCCTCCGCCGCCTTTTTACCGATCTCCGGATTGGCTCCGGCCCCCAGTCCCCGTGTCAGCTTTTCCCCGATCTGCATTTTGACCGGTGCCTTAGATCGGTTCAGTGCTTGAGCATCGGTGTTGACCGCGATAAATTCCACCCCTTGGACGCCGGCTTCGATCATGCGATTCACCGCGTTGCTGCCGCCGCCTCCTACTCCGACTACTTTTATCTGAGCAATTTGTTCAATTTCCATATCAAACTCCAACATGGCTTGTCCCTCCCGTTTTCTCTCTTTCCTGTATCCCTGCCGCGCTTTAAATGAACTCGCTCAACCAATTTTTCATCCGTTCCAGCGGTGATGGACCCTTTGGTTTCCTCGCACGTGTCGGGCTTTCGGTATCCGGTTCCACCAGGCGAACCATCCGCCGTTTCAACAGATAATGCACCATACCAATGCCGGCGGTATACGAAGGGTCCTGTACGCCGATATAGTCAGGAACAGCCACCCGGACCGCCTGACCCAGCTGATCCTGGGCCACGGTTAAGATATGGGGCAAGGACATCACACCGCCAGTCAACACATACCCGCCGACCGGATTCTTGGAAAAGCCGAGCTCTTCCACTTGTTGCTGGATAAGGTGAAACAACTCTTCGACACGCGGTTCGATGATCTGTGCGAGCTCCCACTGGGTCACGCTCTTTTCCCGCTGGCTGCCGATGGTCCGTATCTGAAACGTAACCTCTTTGGAAGCTTCCTGCACCGATGCGACACCATACTGTCGCTTGATCTTTTCGGCCGTTTCCGTATCCGTCTGCAAACCGATGGCGATATCGTTCGTAATGTTGTCCCCACCGACCGGGATGACGGCGGTGGCCGCCAAATGTCCGTGTTGGAACACGGAGATCGTGGTGGTTCCTCCACCGAGATCGGCCATAACCACTCCCAAGTTTTTCTCGTCCGCTGATAAACACAATTCACTCGTCGCCATCGGCAACAGCAGCATGCCGGCCACGCTCAACTCCGCTCTTTCCACACACCGCAACACATTGTGGATCACCGTCTTGGCCCCGGTGACGATCAAGGCATCCACTTCCAGGCGAACGCCGATCATCCCGTGCGGATCGCGGATTTCACCCAATCCGTCCACGATGAATTGTTTCGGCATCACTTCAATGATTTCCCGCTCCGGCGGCAATGCGATCACTCTGGCCGCTTGCAATACCCGTTCGATATCCTGAGAACCGATTTCCCGATCTTCGCTGGAAACCGCTACAACCCCGTGGCTGGGCTGCAACGAAACGTGGTTGCCGGAAATCCCCACAAACACTTCCGAAACCTCTATTCCCACCATTCGCTCCGCGTCATCCACCGCTTCCCGAATGGACTGCACGGCATGGTCAATATCGATGATGGCTCCCTTCTTCATCCCCCGCGAGACCGCCGAACCGACGCCGACAATATGGATGTTTCCGTTCGCATGCACTTCGGCGACGATCAATCGGACCCTGGATGTTCCAATATCTAAGGTGACGATGTATCCTCCGTTGCTCAATCTTGGGCACCTCCTTGCCCGGGAATCGATCTCTGTGTGGTGGAAAAACATTGGTACTTATTTCAAGACAGGGGGGAGTGAAGGGAAAAACATTACTCCAATAATTCAACACCCACCATGCTTTCCCCTTTTTCCTTCCCAATTTTTTCTGTTCACCATGTTTGTTTAAAAAGAGTTACAGAAGTTAGTAAATAACAACTCATTTTACCTTTTGTTATCGGTGGAACCATTCGCTTTCGGATAGGAAGGGATGAACCACGTGGTATCCATCAAGTACAAGGTGCCTCGGGGGTGATCTCGAAAAGCGGGGTATAGGGCCATTTTCTCCCGAAAATCCGACACTCTCACTTTGACCAAATGGCCTTCTCGCGTGACAACGCCAACCAGATCCGAATAGGTCGGATGCTCGACAGGTTTCACCAAAATGATGTCCTGATGAATGTCCGGGGGCAAACCGACCAACGCTTTGGCCAGCGTTGCCGCTGCACGATCGTCACGCCATCCGGTCAGCAACGGATGATGCTCCCTGGTTGCCGGGGCATGGGACCGGTGCAGGACCGTACCGTTGGCCAATACGGGAAACCGCGTTCGGCCCGCGTCCCACCAAGCTACTTGTGGATATTCCGTTACACGAATATGTACCGTTCCTGGAAAACGCTTGGAGACTTTCACCGAGCGAACCGCCTGGATCGAACGCAACCGCATTTCAACATCTTCGTTGCTCCATCCGAAAAAGGACATACCCTGCTTCAATCCCGATTGTTTCACCAAGTCCTTTTCGGAACACCACCGGTTCCCCTCGATTTGAATGCGTTCCACTTTTCCGAGTGGTGATTGCAAAAACAAGATCACCAATATCCCGGTGAAAAAACCCAATATCACCCAATTCGCCCATCGGGTAGACGGGCGATCGGAGCGGTGCGGCAGGCGGAAAGGCGGAATCCGCTGTTCCATCCAAAGTATCTCCTTTCCCGATTGGGACCCATTTGACCGCGTGGTTCTTTGGAGGTGGTGTCATTTATCTATGTTACCACAAAAAACCCGTGATCCCTGCCCTCAAAAATGAAAAAAGTTCCACATGCTCCCTTTTCGATGATGTCTCACAAAAACAGCGGCACATCACAAAGTGCCGCTTTCCATCGAAGGAATTTGGTCTGGAACCCGCTGAATCCTGCCTCCCAACCGTTGAAACATCTGGTCCAGCCTATCATATCCTCGTTCAATATGCTCAACACCATACACACTAGTCGTACCATGAGCGGCAAGACCCGCGATGACCAACGCCGCACCGGCGCGTAGGTCGGTGGCTTTCACCTGTGTGCCGCTGAGCGCACGCACCCCGCGGATTTGCACCGAATTGTCCACGACCTCAAGATCCGCCCCCATTTTCCGCAGTGCGTCAACATGTTTCAACCGTGCGTCAAAGATCCTCTCTCTGATGACGCTGATTCCTTCAGCCAGCGTCAAGAGTGACATCATCTGCGGTTGCAAGTCGGTCGGAAAGCCGGGATATGGCTCTGTATGGATTTCTCCCACGGCCTTCAGCTCTCTGCTGCCACGGACCCACAACGTGTCTCCATTCGTTTGGATCTCGGCACCCGCTTGTCGGAGCAATAACAACATGCAGTGCAGATGTTCCGGAATGGTGTGGGTGAGGGTGACTTCGCCGGATGTGGCCACGGCCGCTGCGACCAGTGTTCCCGTCACGATTCGATCCGGGATGATTTCGTAGGGAACCGGCCGCAACCGCTTCACCCCGCGGATAATGATCGTATTCGTTCCTGCGCCTTCAATGTCGGCGCCCATTTGATTCAGATAGCGTTGTAAATCCACAATCTCAGGCTCACGTGCGGCATTTTCGATCACGGTGATACCATCCGCCAATACCGCCGCCATCATCACGTTTTCGGTCGCACCTACGCTGGGGAGATCCAGACGGATCGTTGTGCCGACCAAGCGCTTGGCGGTACAACGGATCAGGTCACCCGTTTCTTCGATTTGCGCCCCCAGCATCTGCAGTCCTTTTAAATGCAAGTCAATGGGACGGGCACCGATCGCACAGCCGCCGGGCCGTGTGACGCTCACTTCCTGAAAACGGGATAACAACGGGCCCATCAAAAAGATGGACGAACGCATCCGCCGCATCAAGGTGTCGGGGATATGGGAGGTTCGAAGTGTGGTCGTATCCACCACAACACGGTTACCAAACCGTGTGACCTTCGCGCCGAGTGCTTCCAAGATGCAGCCCATCACATCGATGTCCGACAAACGAGGGACATCGTACAATTCATGTACACCGTCGGCCAGCACCGTGGCGGCCAAGATGGGAAGAGCCGCATTTTTGGCACCTTGGATGCGAACGGTTCCGCACAGAGGCTTTCCACCCTCGATGAGAAAATGCTCCAATGTTCCACCTCCGTTTACCCCTCGCCCACCACCTGAACTTCCGGCTCCAAGGTAGTTCCGAATTTCTCTTCCACCGTCCGGATGATGTGATGAATTAGGGTGAGAACATCTTTCGCCGTGGCTTGGCCCCGGTTGATGATAAAGTTCGCATGCAAGGTGGAGACTTCCGCGTCGCCCACGCGATACCCCTTTAATCCGGACGCTTCGATCAGTCGTCCGGCATGGTCTCCCGGCGGGTTGCGAAACACACTACCCGCACACGGATATTGCAGAGGTTGGGTTTTCCGACGTCGGTCTTTGTTGCGGGCCAGGATGGAGGCAATCTCCTTCCGGTCACCATATTGCAGTTGGAAAACGGCTTCGGTTACGATGCCCCGGTACTTGGTTTGCAAGGATGATGTGCGGTATTGGAATTCCAGTTGTTCATTGGTCAACGTGATCCACTCGCCCGTTTCCAATAACACCTCGGCCGACTCCAACACTCGCGACACTTCCGAGCCGTGCGCCCCCGCGTTCATGTATACGGCGCCCCCCACATTACCCGGAATGCCACCTGCAAATTCCAATCCCGTCAATCCATGTTTGGCGACCATCGATGTCAAACGGATGACGGAATAACCTCCACCGACGATCACACGGGTGCCTTCCACTTTCAAATCATCAAAACCGGCTCCCAGTTTGATCACCGCACCACGAATACCACCATCTCTGACCAGCAAATTGGACCCACGTCCGATCACGCGCCACGGCAGACCGTGTTTCCTCACAACAGCCATCGTCCGCTCCAATTCCGCCTTGTTGCGGGGAGAAATGAAGATGTCCGCAGGCCCGCCCACTTTCCATGTCGTGTGACGGGATAAAGGTTCGTTCAATGTCACATTTTGAACGCCAGCCAGTTCCAAATCGCGTACGACTTCCTTCATTCCTGTTTCCCCCCTCGACCAACCTTGCACAAAGCGTGAGCGGAGCGTGATATACGATATCTTATGCCCGCCTCCGTTTGATGTGACGACCGCCTATTAGGGATCCGTCTAATTTTTGTGATTGCGTACCAATTGTTCCAGTTCATCCACCAGCACCTCCGCTGCATCCGGTCGCCCCAGCTGACGGGCCGCCGTGCTCATCGATTGATGCCGCTCCCGATCTCCGAGAATCTCCTTGATCATGGCAAACAAGGTTTCGCCGCTGCACTCTTTTTCCAACAAGACCCGAGCCGCGCCCTTTTTCTCCAGCAGTCGGGCATTGGCTTCCTGATGGTTGTTGGTGACATAAGGTGACGGAATCAGGATCGACGGCAGTCCCAGAGCGGTCAACTCCGCCAATGTCGAAGCTCCGGCCCGACCCACGAACAGGGACGTGGCAGCTAAGACATCTGGCATGTTATACAAAAACGGGCGAATAATCAAGTTCCCGCTGGTCTGTTCACCCACTTTGGCCACGACGTCATCATAGTGAGCTTCCCCCGTGACATAAACGAATTGGATATCGGAGGCCGACGCCATCAGCGGCACCATCTGCAACACCGCCTCGTTGATCGGACGGGCACCCCGACTGCCACCGACGAACAGAACGATCGGCTTGTCCGAACCAGTGAGACCAAGCGACTCCCTACCGGCCACAGGGTCCGCATGCACCACCTCCGTCGCGCGGGGGTTTCCGGCATGAATTACCCGTTTGGCACTGTGGAGATGTTGCTCCGTTCCTTCAAAACTGATCGCCACTGTGTCGACAAAACGGGACAGAAACCGAATCGTTAAGCCCACGATGACGTTTTGTTCATGGATCAAGGTTGGAATACCCAACTGGTGGGCAGCATATACGGCCGGGCCGCACACATAACCTCCTGTACCCACCACCACGTCGGGTTGAAACTCCTTTATGTATTCTTTCGATTTTTTGACGGCACGGATAAATTTGGAAATGGTCTGCACGTTTTCCCACGTCAGTTTCCGCCGGAAGCCCTGGATTTCCACCGTAAAGAAGCGGATGTTCTCCTCTTTGGTGACGATGCGGGATTCCAATCCGTTTTCCGTACCGATATATCCCACTTCCACGTCGGGATAACGTTTGCGTACTTCCCGCATCACCGCCAAAGCTGGATAGATGTGTCCACCCGTACCACCGCCGGAAAGCAAAATCCGTTTCATATTCATCCCCCGCATTCTTTGGTGTCTTTACCTGGTGTAGCGGGACAGATTGAGCAAAATGCCCACAGCGGCAAGCGTCAGTGTCAGGGAAGAGCCACCGTAGCTTAAAAAGGGCAACGTAATCCCGGTGACGGGAAACGCCCCGGTGACGACGCCGATGTTGATGACGGCCTGAATGGTGATCATCGCCGTCACCCCCGTAGCCAGCAAACTGCTGAACAAATTGGGAGCCATAATAGCCACTCGAATCCCCCGCCACACCAGTATCGCAAACAACACAATCACCGTGCCTGCACCAATAAAACCCAGCTCTTCCGCCAAGATCGAAAAGATGAAGTCCGTATGTGGTTCCGGCAAATAAAGATGTTTTTGCCGGCTCATGCCGAGACCCAAGCCCATCAATCCGCCGGGACCGATCGCATAGAGTGATTGGATGAGATGATATCCGGCACCCAGCGGATCTTGCCACGGGTTGAGAAATGCTGTGATCCGCTTGATCCGGTAGGGTGCAGCCAACACCAACGCAGCAAACCCACCTACACCCAACAATCCCAAACCGCCCAGGTGGGAAAGACGGGCCCCCGCGGCATAGATCATGGCAATCCCCGTCCCCACCAATACGGTTCCTGTACCCAGGTCAGGCTGCATCATGATCAGGGCAAATGCCGCACCTACAATGGCCAATGGAGGGAGAAGACCCGTTATGAAGCGGTGCATACCATCAACGTGCTCAGAAAGATAGCGGGCCAAAAACGCAATCATCGCCAGTTTCATAAACTCCGACGGCTGAATGCTGAACGCACCGATCCCCAACCAACTGCGCGCACCGCCACGCAACAGGCCCACTCCGGGGACCAATACCACGATTAACAGGAGGAAACAGAGAATGATACCAGGCCTGGCCCACTCAGCAAACCGCCGGGGGTCCAGATTGGAAATCACAAACATCAGGAATACGCCCAAACCTGCGAACAACAACTGACGTTTTGCATAGAAAAACGCGTCGTCGTACCGATGATACGAATAGGCGGCACTGGCGCTGTACACCATGATGACCCCGATGGCCAGCAATAACAGAATCGCCGTGACGATCACGTAATCCGGGTTGGTTCGCATTTTGGACATGGGCGTTGTTCACCTCGTTCGTCGGATTGGGCAAGCCCTCTCTACAGCCTATGCACGGCTTGTTTAAAAATGCTTCCCCGCTCCTCAAACGAAGTGTACATATCCCAGCTGGCACATGCCGGCGACAACAGCACCACGTCGCCCGGTTGTGCAGCCCTGCTCGCTTCCGCGACCGCTTCCGCCACATCCTTCACGCCCCGACGAATGGGCACCCCGGCCTCTTCGGCACGCGCGAGCAAGATGGGAGCCGACTGTCCGTACGCCACCACTGCCTTCACTCGCTGGGCAAAAACCGGAACCAATTCGTGAAAATCCACTCCGCGATCCAAGCCGCCTCCGATCCACACGATCGGCTGCTCAAAGGATTCCAATGCCCGAATCGCGGCCTGGGCATTGGTAGCTTTGGAGTCATTATAATACGCGACACCGTCCACTGTCCCCACGTATTCCAACCGGTGCTCCACACCGCGGAAGGTACGGAGTACATTCACGATTGCATCCGTCGGACATCCGCAAAGATGGGCGATCACGGCGGCGGCGAGTGCGTTTTCCAGATGGTGTGCCCCCGGTAGTGCCACCTCTTTTACTGGAAGCAACGAGACTTCCCCTTTATCCGTCCGCAGACGAATCCACCCGTCTTCCACCATCGCACCGCGTGGGACCGGCTCCCGACGACTGAACCACCACACGCGGCTTTTCACCACCGACGCCGTTTCCCTGCATACCGGGTTATCCCAGTTGAACACAGCTACATCCTCCGACGTCTGATTCCGGAACAGACGCTGTTTGGAGGTGATGTAGTCTTCCATCGTCCCGTGATAATCCAAATGGGCTGGCACAACGTTGAGCAAGGCGGCCACATCTGGGTGGAAACGTTCCGTCCCTTTGAGCTGGAAACTGCTCAGCTCCACCACCAGCCATTCATCAGGCCGGGTTTCCTGCACCACATCCGATAACGCCATGCCGATGTTGCCGGCGACCCGGGATGGAATTCCCCCAGTCGAGAGCATCTGCCCCACTAAGGAAGTGGTGGTCGTTTTCCCGTTGGAACCAGTGATGCCGACCAACCGGGAAGCGGTTAATCCGCCCGCCACCTCCACTTCCGTGATAACGGGAATTCCCATCTCCTGTGCCTGACGAACCGGGGCAGCCGAGTAGGGAATCCCCGGGTTTTTGACGAGTATGTCCACACCATTCGTCAGCAAATCGTCAGGATGGTGACCGCAAATCACCTGAATCCCGAGCGTTTCCAGCTCATCTGCCTCGGGACATGCTTCCCGTGGCTTTTTGTCATTCACCACCACTTGCGCGCCCAAACGGTGGAGCAGCTTGGCCACTGCCGCACCGCTTTTGGCCAGACCGAGTACGACCACGGATCGGCCGGCCCATTCTTCGGCGTCGCGCAACATCATAGGAACACCTCCAGATAGATGCCCAAAAGCGCAAAGATGAACCCTGCAAACCAGAAGGTGGTAACCACACGCCATTCCGACCAGCCAGACAACTCAAAATGGTGGTGAAGCGGGCTCATACGGAAAATCCGTTTGCCGCGTAGCTTAAACGAGGCTACTTGCAACATCACGGACAATGTTTCCACGGCGAATACCGCCCCGATGACGGGCAACAACAATTCCGTCTTCGTGATGACGGAGAGCGCCGCCAAACCGCCTCCCAATGCCAATGAACCGGTATCGCCCATGAAAACCTTCGCAGGGTGCGCATTGAACACCAGGAATCCCAGCAAAGACCCCACCACGGCCATTGAGAAAATGGTGACGGTGATGTTGCTTTGCATCCAACCGATCACGGCAAAAGCGCCATAGGCGATCGCCGCTGTCCCTGCCACCAAGCCATCCAAACCGTCGGTCAAGTTGACCGCGTTGGATGTACCGATCATGATGAACAGCAGCAACGGGAGATACAACCAGTTCAGATGCCATTCCAGACCGGTTCCCGGAATGTGAACGGAAAAAATGTACCCGATGGTTCCTTCATGATACACACGAACCTCAAGCAATACCCAAAAGAGAACCAGGCCGATGAACAACTGCCCCAACAGCTTCTGTTTGGCGGTCAACCCCAGGTTCCGCTTCATCACGACCTTGATGTAGTCATCCAAAAAGCCGAGAATCCCGTATCCCAACGTGGCGAATACAAGGAAAAACAAGTCCGGATTAATTACATTCTCCACGATGTTGTTACCAAACGGGAGTGCTGCACTAAACGGAATGGCCGTCAACACGATTGCCGTCAAAAACATGATACCGCCCATGGTGGGGGTTCCCGCTTTTTTCATGTGTGCCTGCGGTCCTTCCTCGCGGATGCTCTGACCGAATTTCAACCGCCGCAAAACCGGAATCACCATTGGTCCGAGCAGGATTGTGATCCCTAGCGCCACTGCCAGCGGAATCAAAAAGAGGCGAATGTCCATCGTATCCATTTTAGTCTGTTTTCTCCCCTTTTGTTAAATCTTTCACAACCTCATCCAGTTTGACAGCCCGGGATGCTTTCGCCAATAGGATCACCTGCGGTTCCCCCTGTTCCTGCAAGGTTTGAGCCGCTTCTGATCGTGTCTTGAAATGGCGAACCGGGATGGTGGGATTGGCCGATGTCACCCCTTCACCTATCCACCGGGCTTTCTCTCCCAGCGTGTAGACGCGGGACACACCTTTTTCCGCGGCATACCGCCCGATTTCACGGTGATACGCCGCTTCTTGGGCACCAATTTCCATCATGTCGCCCAGGAGCACCCACTTCTCTTTTCCCTCATCCAGTTCCATAAGCAGGTCGATGGCGGCTCGCATGGAAGTGGGGCTGGCGTTGTATGTGTCATCGATGATTAGCATGCCCTTCGCCGTCTTCCTTAGCTCCAAGCGCATCCCTGTCAATTGTGCTTCAGACAATCCTCGGCCGATCTCTTCTTCACTCAAACCTAACAACCTGCCGACGGCGGCCGCCATCAGCGCATTGACAGCGTTGTGTCTACCCAGGAGCGGAATGGAAAAGCGCGCCCCCGTCTGTGCAGAAGTGAAAGAAATGCCGGACAACCCATCCAAGCTGATCGATTCTGGACGATCGTCATTATCGCCCCCCCAACCGATTTTCACCACTCTGCGTGATTCTCGCCTCACTCGCTCCAACAATAACGGTTCGTCCCCGTTAATCACCCAGGTGCCGTTCGGGGCCAATCCCTCGCCAATTTCGCATTTGGCATCGGCGATGGCGGAACGACTGCCCAGGTGTTCCAGGTGCGACTCACCGATGTTGGTGATGACGGCCACATCCGGTTTGGCAATCCGCGACAAGAGCGCAATTTCCCCCTTGTGGTTCATGCCCATTTCCACGACGGCTGCTTTCGCCTCCCTGGGCAAGGACAATAGAGTCAAAGGCACGCCGATGTGGTTGTTCAGATTGCCCTGTGTTTTGTGTACACGATAGCGTAGCGACAGTACGGATGCGATCAGGTCTTTGGTGGTCGTCTTCCCGTTGCTGCCTGTCACGGCGACGACCGGAATCGACCACGTGTCGCGATAGGCTGATGCCATCGCCTGCAACGCCTCCAGGGTATCCGACACCAGAATAAACGGCACTTTCGCCGTCTCGGGTACAGGCCGGTCCTGTTGCCACAAACAGGCGGCGGCTCCCTTGTCGACCGCATCCCGCCAAAAATCGTGCCCGTCAAAACGTTCTCCCACCAGCGGCACGTACAGCTGATTCGGCTGCATCGTGCGGGTGTCAGTCGACACACCCTTGAACACGAGACGACGGTCGGACACAGTCCCCACCAAACGACCGTTCGTCACCCTGGACGCCCATTCACACGTTTGTTCGATCATACTCGTTCCTCCCGCTCTCACGAACGCAGCGCTTCTCTGGCCACTTCCCGATCATCAAAATCATGGCGCACGCCGTTGATCTCCTGATACGTTTCGTGCCCTTTCCCTGCAATCAATACCACATCACCCGGACGCGCCCGACGGATCGCTTTGAAAATGGCCTCCCGACGGTCGACGATCACATCGTACCGGTCTTTCGGCACTTCTTTCACGCCCTCCACCATATCCGCGAGGATCGCCTCCGGATCTTCGGTGCGGGGGTTGTCCGACGTAAACAGGGCGACATCCGCGTAAGTTGCAGCGATCTTCGCCATGATGGGACGCTTGGTCCGGTCACGATCTCCACCGCACCCCACCACGCATAGTATGGTGCCTTCGGCAAATTCGCGAATCGTTTTCAGCACATTTTCCAAACTGTCCGGTGTGTGTGCGTAATCCACCAGCACGGTGAACGGTTGACCTTCATCCACTTTTTCAAACCGGCCGTTGACACCGGAAACCGATTCCAGGCTCCGCTTGATGTGTTCGAGTGGAATCCCCTCGGCCAATGCGGTTGCCGTAGCAGCAAGCGCGTTGTAGACGTTGAATTTGCCTACCAATTGCAAGTGGAGATCGACATCGCCGCGGAACGTGCGCAACACGAACCGCGTACCGTCCGCACCCTGGCGGATCTGTTCGGCCCGCACATCGGCGGCCTGTTCGATGCCGTATGTAATCACCTGTGCCGGGGTAATGCGGGCAAAATAAGCGGAAGCCTCGTCATCCGCATTCAAAATCGCGTACCGGTTGTCGGCCGGATCGTCTTCGTAACGATTGCCCAGCTGGCTGAACAGCAAGCCTTTAGCCGCCCGGTACTCTTCCATCGTTTTGTGATAGTCCAGATGATCCTGCGTCAGGTTGGTGAACACGGCGGAATGAAACTCGCATCCCCGGGTTCTCCCCAAATCCAAAGCATGTGACGATGCCTCGATCACCGCGTAAGCACATCCAGCGTCCCGCATCATGCGGAATCCTTTTTGCAGTTCAACGACATCCGGCGTTGTGTTTTGAACCGGGTAGGTGCGATCGCCGATCTGCATGTGGATGGTGCCGATCATGCCGGCCGGAGTGCCGGAATCGTTCAAAATACGCTGAATCAGATGCACGGTGGTTGTTTTTCCGTTGGTACCAGTCACCCCGATCAATTTCAATTCTCGGGTCGGATGGCGATAAAACGTGGCCGCCAGCACAGCCATCGCCCGCCGGGTATCCGGTACGTGTACGCTCGTAACGGGTACGTCGACGTCTTCTTCCACCAGCACAGCGACGGCACCCTGTTCGACCGCTTGGCGAACAAAGCGGTGACCATCCACGGTAAACCCGCGCAAGGCCACAAACAGGTGGCCGGGGCGTACCCTGCGGGAGTCCGTCTCGATCCCAGTAATCTCGATGTCGGCATTTCCGACCACTTTCGCGATGACGAGCGGCCGGAGCAACTCATTTAATTTCATCAAGCCGCTCCTCCTCCGATTTTTCCAGTTGAAATGAAACGACCCTGAAAAAAGAAAAAGACACGAGAAATGCCAGGTAGGTTCCTGGCATGATGAT
Organism: Polycladomyces subterraneus; assembly: GCF_030433435.1. Lineage (NCBI taxonomy): Bacteria > Bacillati > Bacillota > Bacilli > Caryophanales > Thermoactinomycetaceae > Polycladomyces > Polycladomyces subterraneus. The sequence continues at coordinate 203,363 of NZ_JANRHH010000047.1, read as the reverse complement.
TTTTGCACATCCCTATTTTAATCCCCTTTTCCCGATTTGTCACCCAAGTAGATTCGAATCGGTGTTCCCTTTTTTACCCGTTGTCCCGGTTGCGGAAGTTGGTCCACCACATAAGATCCGCGCCCCGTCGCCAGAAGGGGGAAGGAATACAAGCTGTTGCGGATCTGGCTCACGTTTTCCCCGATCAAATCGGGAATCTCCACATAGGGAACTGAAGTAGGTGTATTTTCAGGAGGAACTTGGTTTTTCCGTTTAGGAACACCCAAATATCTCAAACTATCATCCAATATGCGCCCCACGATCGGAGCAGCGACCACCCCGCCGAACTGGATCCCTTTCGGATTGTCCACCGCCACATAGACGACCAACCTTGGATCGTCGGCAGGGGCAAACCCGATGAACGATACGATGTGATTGTTTTGCAGATATCGTCCGTCCGGTCCCACCTTTTGCGCTGTTCCCGTCTTTCCGCCGACACGGTAGCCGTCGACGAACGCTTTTCTCCCCGTTCCCTTGGCAACGACATATTCCAGTGCCTCTCTCACCTTGCGCGAGGTTTCTTCGGAGATAATCCGTTCTTTCTTCCCAGGATCCTCCTTTTCCACCACATGGCCCGTTTCCGGGTCCAACCATGCCTTGGCCAAATGGGGTACTACCCGATAACCGCCGTTAATCGCCGCCGAAACAGCCGCCACCTGCTGAATCGGCGTCACTGACACGCCTTGGCCAAATGCGGTGGTCGCCACTTCCACCGGTCCTGCTCGTTCGGGGGAGAAGAGGATCCCTTTGGCTTCCCCGTTCAGGTCAATGCCCGTTTTCCGACCGAATCCGAATTTACGGATGTAGGAAAAGAGTTTCTCTTCCCCCAGCCGTTGACTCATATTGACAAACCCAGGGTTGCAGGAGTTTTCCACCACTTCCAAAAAGGTTTGGTGCCCGTGCCCGCCATGCTTCCAGCAACGCAGCCGGGCACCGCTCACATTGATAAAACCGGGATCGGTGAACCCTTCCGTCAAGCTGATCTTTTTCTCTTCCAACGCCGCTGCCAGCGTGATGATTTTGAAGGTGGACCCAGGTTCAAAGGTTTTCCAGATCGGTAAGTTGCGGTTGTAAACCATTGGATCGGCATCCCGGTAATGATCGGGATTAAATGTGGGCCTGCTGGCCATGCCCAACACTTCTCCCGTACGCGGGTCCATCGCAATGGCCAGCACGTTTTCCGGTTGATATTGTACCATCGCCTGGTCCATTTCCCGCTCCAACACGCTCTGAATATATAAATCGATCGTTGTGACCAGATCCATTCCGTCTTTGGGTGGGGTGAACGATTCAACGCCGCCCGGCAGTTTTTCATGCCGTGCATTGGCCTTGAAGGAAACGTACCCTCTCACCCCGCGAAGACGTTTGTCGTATTCCAATTCCAAACCGGCCAGGCCCTGATTGTCGATACCGGCAAACCCCAGTACATGGGCGGCCATAGCACCATGGGGATAATAGCGTTTGCTGTCTTCCGTCACGGCAATCCCTGGCAGACGCAACGCCTGAATGTCTCTGGCCTCGTTTTCTGAGATTTTGCGCCCTTCTTTTATCCAAACGGTGAGCGAACGTTTGGTGATTTGCCGATAGATACTCTCCTCGGGAGCTTTCAGAATCCGCGCCAACAAGCGGGCGGTTTCCGCAGGATCCTTCACCTGAGCCGGAATCGCCATGACTGAAGGCGTGCTGATGTTGTATGCCAACACTTTCCCCTGACGATCCAAAATTCGCCCCCGCTTCGCCTCAAACGGAATATTACGGTTCCACAACTGTTCCGCTCGCTCCGTCAACCAATCTCCCTTGACGAGTTGTACGTAGGCCAAGCGACCCAACAATCCCGCAAACAAAACGATTACCACAATCAATGCCGCGAACAATCGACGGCGAACCATCGCGCTGGAGATGCGCAATCCGCTCCCCTCCCCGAACAGGATATCCTATGAGACAACCTATTCCCGGAATGGGAAGAACATGACAAGAAGCCACGTCAAAAAACTCCTTCAACATCATGTCCTGCTTCTTTTGAAGGAGATGACGCCCAATGGAAAAACCGCTCCCACCGATGCTTCAAGGAGCGGTTTCAGTACTCGTACGGGGCGGGATGTGCAGGACTTGAAACGCCTTTTGGAACAATTCCTTGGCGATCGGTGCCGCGACGGTGCCGCCCGTGGCACCACCTGAAACAGTTGGCGCATCAATCGCCACGTAAACCACTACTTTGGGATGATCAGCAGGTGCAAATCCGATGAAGGAAACGATGTATTCTCCCGGAATGTAACCGCCATGGGGAGATGTTTTTTGCGCCGTTCCTGTTTTCCCGGCAATGTCGTAGCCGGGCAGATCCGCTTCTTTGCCGGTGCCGTACAACACCACTCCGCGCAGCAGTTGCCTTACTTCTGCGGCAGTATTGTCGGAGATGACATTTCGGGTCCGCGGTCGAATCATTTGCATCCTTCCGTGTCGTTCGGGATCCTGGATCGCCCTGACCACATGTGGTTGGACCCATTTTCCGCCGTTGGCAATCGCCGATACCGCCGCCACCTGTTGGATTGGCGTCACTGCGATTCCCTGTCCGAAAGCGGTAGTGGCCAATTCCGACGGATACAACGGCCGGCCGTAGAAAACGCCGCGCGCTTCCGCCGGAAGGTCGATCCCCGTTTTCCGGCCGGCCTTAGCGGTGATGCGGCCGAATCCGAACCGGTCGATATACTTTTCCAACCGGTCTGCTCCCAATGCTTGCCCCAACATGACAAAGGCCACGTTGCTCGACAGATATACCCCTTGCCGGAACGGAATTACCCCCCATCCCGTCTCGTTCCAATCGTGTATCACCCGGTCTTTCACTTGAATCGAGCCGGAGGGATACGTTTCGTCCGGATGAAACACCCCTTCTTCGATTGCGGCCGCCAGCGTCACAATTTTAAACGTGGAACCGGGTTCGAATTGACTGCTGACGGCTAAATTGGTCGTGTTGATCCCTGGTTTCCATGTTTTGGCATAACGACTCGGATCAAATGTGGGACGATTGGCCATCGCCAAAATCTCGCCGGTGTCAGGATTCGCCACGATCGCGGTCGCCGCTTTGGCTTGATATCGTCGCATCGCTTGTTCCAAAATTCGCTCCACTTCATATTGCAAGCGATTGTCTATAGTGAGCATCAAATTTTTCCCGTCCCGTGGCGGTTGAAATGTTTCAACTCCACCTGAGAGCTTCCAACCGTTGGCGTCTTTTTGAAACGACCAGGAACCAGGCTGGCCGCGAAGTAATGAGTCATAACGCTGTTCAACGCCGCCAGTCGCTTGATTGTCCATATTAATGAACCCCAGTACGTGCGCCGCCAATGGACCTTCCAAATAGACGCGCATCGTTGCAGGATACGAATAGATCCCATCCAGATCCAACTTCATGATCCGATCGCGTGTTTGCGGGGAAACTTTGTAGTTATTGCCGTCCCGCAATTCGACCTGACCTTTTTTCTTAGACAGTTTGGCCACTAGTTTGTCCTCGGGAATACCCAACAGTGGAGATAATTTCTTGGCATAGGCGCGAGGATCTTTTACCAAGCTCACATCTGCGGCAATGACATAGGCGGGCATGGATTGAACCAGTACGTTGCCGTTGCGGTCCATGATGGTTCCGCGGCGAGGTTCAAGCACCTTGTTGATTCGCCAGTTGGCTTCCGCCTTTCTGCGAAGATCGGATGCGTCCACGGTCTGAATCCAGAACAGTCTACCGATTATCACCATGAACAAAAGGATAAAGAATACCCCGATCACCAGTGAACGCAACTGGCTGCTTTTGCTTTTTTCCATCTGTTTCTTCGTATTCACCCCTCATGGTTGGCTGGTTTCTGTTGCTGGGCGGCGGAAGATTGACCGGGAACGGGCAACATCTTGTAAGACTTCACCCGCTTCATCCCTTTCTGTTCCGCATATTCACGAATGCGCTCGTCGCTGGACAACTGTTTCTGTTGGATTTCCAGCTGTTGGTTTGTCTCCTGCAACTCCCGGATCTGGCGGTCCATTTGTTGGGAGGAGAGATTGAGCGCCGTCAGTTCGGCGTATTTGGAGAGGATAACAGAGGCAAGTGCGACGCAAACTACCACACTCAACAAATAGAGGAGCTTCTCGCCGGTGGTCAATCCGTGCGCCCGCTCCGTTCGGGGCTGTTTGGATTGCCGGGTGCCCCGCCGGCGCTCCTCCACAACAGCCATCGCGACGTTTCCCCGGTATTCTTTCATCTCTGACCCTCCTATAATTTCTCCGCGATGCGCAATTTGGCCGATCGGGCTCGCGGATTTTCTCTGATCTCTTCTTCTGACGGCAGGATGGGTTTTTTGGTGATCACACGCAAAACCGGTTGTTGATTGCAGACGCAAACCGGAAACTCCGGCGGGCAAGCGCAACGTTTTTCTTTCTCCTGGAACGTGCGTTTACAGATCCGGTCTTCCAATGAATGAAAGGTGATCACGGCCACCCTCCCTCCCGGGTTTAAGCCGTCAATCGCCTGCTCCAATGCCGATTGAAAGGCGTTTAGCTCGTCATTGACCGCGATGCGAATCGCCTGAAACGAACGACGCGCCGGATGAGGGCCCGTTCGACGTGCCGGTGCCGGGATGGCTACCTTGATGATCTCCGCCAACTCTCCCGTCGTCTCGATCGGGGAAACCCTTCGACGGTTGACGATCGTCCGGGCAATCCGCCGAGCAAACCGTTCCTCTCCATATTGAGATAAAATGCGCGCCAACTCCGCTTCGGGCCAAGTGTTAACCACTTCCCGGGCGGTTAGAGGCGCTTCGGGGTCCATCCGCATGTCCAACGGCGCGTCCCGGTGGTAGCTGAATCCTCGTTCGCCTTCGTCCAACTGCGGCGAAGACACGCCAAGGTCAAACAAGACACCGTCCACTCGTTCCAAACCCAGCGATGCCAATATTTCCTTCAACCGCCGGAAATTGCTTTTGATCAAGTGGACTCTGCATCCCACGTCGCGCAGTCGTTCATGCGCCGCTTGCAAAGCGGCATCATCCTGATCGATGCCAATCACGGTACCGGCTGGGCCGAGATGTTCCGCAATCAGGCGTGTATGACCCGCTCCCCCCAGCGTACAGTCGACATACACGCCGTCCGGCCGAACATTCAGCCCCTCCACCGCTTCATGTTTGAGCACGGTCTCATGTTGAAACACAGTTGTTCATCCTTTTCTCCTACAATTCCAGATTGAAATCTACGAGCTTTTCCGCGATTTCGTTGAACGAATCCTCAGAGGCCGCGTAGTAAGCTTCCCACGATTCTCCACTCCAGATTTCCACTCGGTTGGAAACGCCGATGACGACACACTCTTTTTCCAGTTTGGCATACTGACGAAGATTGGCAGGAAGGGTTACCCGCCCCTGCTTGTCCAACTCGGCTTCAATCGCGCCGGAGAAGAAAAAGCGGGTAAACGCGCGCGCATCCGCACGGGTAAACGGCAGCGACTTCAGTTTCTCCTCTAGTTGTTTCCACTCCGTTCGAGGGTATGCAAACAGACAGTTGTCCAAGCCACGGGTGATCACAAACGGCGCGCCCAACTCTTCGCGAAATTTCGACGGGATGATCAAACGACCTTTTTCGTCGATGGCATGCCGGTATTCACCCATGAACATGGAACTGCCCTCCCCTCGCTACCCCCTTCCCTCCACTTCCCCCCACTTTCCACCACATTGTAAATTATACCACGGGCATACTAAAAAATCCTGCGCATAGGCGCAGGATTTTTTGATAGGAATTCAATTTTTTGTCAACCCTTACACTTTCCAGCTAGCGAGGTACTCCTCTTGGTCTTCGGTCAGATCGTCGATTTGCACACCCAAGGACTCAAGTTTGTAACGAGCCACCTGTTCGTCCAGATGATACGGAACGTCGATGACGTGACGACCGATTTTTTCATGGTTGTCATGTACGTAAAGCAGGCACAGGGCTTGCAGGGCAAAGGTCATGTCCATGATCTCCGCCGGATGTCCGTCGCCTGCAACCAAGTTGACCAACCGGCCTTCTCCGAGCAGGTAGATCTTCCGCCCGTCTTGCATCACAAATTCCTCAATGTCCTTGCGTACAACGCGCTTACTGACCGCTTGCTCTTCCAACGCGAGTTTGTCGATCTCCACATCGAAGTGACCCGCATTGGCCAAGATGGCTCCACTTTTCATCAACGGATAATGATCACCGGTGATCACAGCGCGGTTGCCGGTTACGGTCACGAAAATGTCGCCATATTTGGCTGCTTCCATCATCGGCATCACGGTGAAACCATCCATGTGCGCTTCGGTCGCTTTGATCGCGTCCACCTCGGTGACGATCACACGTGCACCCAAACCTTTGGCACGCATGGCCACCCCTCGGCCGCACCAGCCGTACCCCACAACGACAACCGTTTTGCCGGCTACGACGAGGTTGGTCGTGCGCATGATACCGTCCCACACGGATTGTCCGGTACCGTACCGGTTGTCGAACAGGAATTTGGAGTAAGCGTCGTTGACCGCCACCATCGGGAATTTCAACTCACCCGCTTTTTCCAATGCGCGCAGGCGCAGGATACCGGTCGTCGTCTCTTCGCATCCGCCTTTGATTTGCTCGATCAAGTCTGGACGTTCGGCGTGCAGGATACCCACCAGATCCCCACCATCGTCGATGATCAGATCCGGACGGGTTTCCAGAGTGCGAATCAGATGCTCCTTGTACTCTTCCGGTGTCGGGTTGTATCTGGCAAACACTTGAATGCCCGATTCAACCAATGCCGCACACACGTCGTCCTGTGTCGACAACGGGTTGCTGCCGGTGATTGTCACTTCCGCACCAGCGTCCCGGATCACCTCCGCGAGATTGGCCGTCTTCGCTTCCAAATGAAGCGAGATCGCCACTTTCTGACCGGCCAGCGGCTTTTCAGCGATGAATTTTTCACGAATCCGGTTCAACACCGGCATGTGTTCGCGTGCCCAATCGATTTTGAGACGACCTTGGGGCGCCAAGCTCAAATCTTTCACCATGCTCGTTTCTCGTACGTTCATGAAACAGTCCTCCTTACATCATTTCGTTATGGATATCTATGTGTCATTCAGCCGTCCCGCCCCCCATTGACCGACTTCCAGTCCGCCGTATGGTAACAAGACGGTGAAAACCCTTTAGCTGAGGCTGATAGCAAAGATGCCGCGAATAGCCCGTCTTCTGCGTCTGCACAGTATCCCTATTCAGAATCGCTCAGCCGGGAGACGGCTGCTTTTCACAACTGTTCGGTCAACAGCGTGCTTTATCTGCATTACTTCTCACAAGTATACCAGCCAATGACGATCTGCTTCAGGAAGGGGTTGTTCCACCAACCACTCCAACCATTCCAAACCATATTGGTTCCAGAAGTAAACGATGTTATATACCCGTTCCTGCCATTTACCCCCGGGGAGCAACATTGTCCCCAAATGATCCCACTGACGCAGGTCAACGGCATGTCGCCGCTCAATCGCCTGGATTGTTTTCTTCTTCAGGTACTGGATCTGTTCGTGCACTTTTTCCCTGTTTTTCTCTCCCAGCGCAACCAAACCCTTTTCCACTGAAGCAATTTCTGCGATCAATGGCTCGTAGATCTGGTCGATGGCGGATTGCGCCTGAGCAAACAGCGACTCTACATCCACTGTTTGTTGCGCCTGCAACCATGCCCGCTTTTTCTCTTCCAGATGATCGACGACGTCGTCCCACGTCAGGGAGAAACGGGACAGATATTTGGCCGACGCCCGGTCCACCAATGTATAGTGCCTTCTGGGCACCAACGGCGGCATCTCCATCCCGTAACGCTCAAACAGCGGTTTGAGCAATCCCCAATAGGCGATTTCACCTGGTCCGACCACCACGGCCAATGTGGGGAACAAAAACTCCTGCATCAACGGGCGTGTGATCACGTTGTTGCTCAATCGCTCCGGATGCGTACAGGCGATATCCAATAACGCCTCTGCTGTCCATCGATGGGCACCATCCCTGGTGACAAACTGCCCGTTGTCCAGATAGAGCGCCTCCCGGTTTCCGTTCAAGTGCAAAAACAAATGAGCTTGATTGCTATTGACATCCACTTGCGATGGATACCCGGCTGCTTCAACGGCCTCCTTCTGCCGCCAGGTAGTGACGGCCAATCCCTCCCGGTCCCGAATCAACTCTTCAAAAAAAGGCACTTCCAATCGCCGGAGCCCGGGGTCAGCTGAATCGACGAGCAACAATCCCCACTGCCCGAACAGTTCATGCATCAACTGGGCAAAGTACCGGCTCCAGTTGACCCGGTTACCGCCCAGCCGCTGCAAACGGGATAACACCTCCCGTTTGTGCTCGGTGTCCGGCAGCAGGTGGGACAGTTGGTCCAACCATTCCCGCAATACGATACCCTCGATTTCGATCTGTCCGACGGACGGCCGCCCTTCGACAGAAACATGCAACCGGTGTTTGTGGATGGGATGGTGCTGATCCCCCGAAGGGAGGGTAATATGATCCACTTCATTCACATCATGGTCTTCTCCAGCTATCCAAAAAACAGGGATCACTGGTCGTCCCAGACGCGCTTCCTCACGTCGGGCCAGTTGAATCAACGTGACCGCCTTGTAAATCGTATACAACGGTCCCGTCAACAGGCCGGCCTGCTGGCCACCGATCACCACCAAGCTGTCAGGATCGGTCAACCGTTTCCAGTTTTGTTCCACAGCCGGATGGATCTCCTCATCCCTAAGATAAGACCGCAGGACATCGACCAACGCTTGCCGTGAGACCGACCGCGAACGGCTCAATATCCGTTCTGCCCTCACGCGAAATGATGATTCCGCGTACGGGTCATACCCATAGAAAGGGCGAACGGAAGGAGAACTTTTCATATAATCTGCCACCATTGGGTGGGCCGGCTTAAACTGGATGCCTTGCGTTCTCATTCGATACCCCTTTTCTCTCCTCTGACTGCTTCCAAGTATAACACGAATACTGCTGCCGGGAACAACCATCCGTGGTCAACCGGCCGATTTCGTCCGCTCTACCGACTTTCGAGGCAGTAGAAAGGTGGACAAAAAACCGATCGCCGAAACACCTGCCGCCAACTCCATCGCACGCGGATAGTGCGGATACATCGATCCGATATGGCGGTACCAGAGGTCCGGATCCACCGGTCCCAACACATACGCCAACGCAATCAATCCCAGTGCCCCACCCGCCGCACGTGACATACCGGCAGCGATCAATCCAACGCGGACTTGCCGCGAGGGGAGCCATTGCAACAACAATAGGTGAAGCGGCGCACTCAAAGTGAACCCCAGACCCGCCCCCCACAATCCCAATGCGACCCATACCGTCCAGGGCGCCTGGATTTGAGCCAGTAACCAATCAGCGATAAACAACAGCACAAATCCCAACGTAAAATTGGCATGGCACCCTTTACGGGAGGCCAACCAGCGCGACAACGGCACGGAACCACTGGCTGAGGCTGCGATCAGTGCTAAGCTCCACCCTTCTGCATTCCCGATTTCCGGCATCAAAAAACCTATCCATCCCGGAATCAGCACGACGGATGACCAACTGAAGCCGGTGAGGAAGACGAACACATGAAACAGCAACAATCGGCGATCCTGCCAGATCGTCGGTGTAAAAAACGGTGCCCCTACCAGTTTCTCCACCATAAACAGCGGGACTACCATCCCCAATGCCATGATCCACAGCGGCAACACTTGAGGCGCGATAACCGCTCTCCAACCTTCATCCGGATTCATCATCGCCATGGCCGCCATCGCAAAAAACAGCATTAAGCCGAAAAAGCTGACACCGATGATATCCAACGGTTGCGAACGTCGACCGTATCCTGATGTTGATCGCGGAACCACCCAAAACAATATGATCACCAACGGGATGGGCAGAATAAACAACCACCGCCAGTGAAAAAAGCTGGCCGTCCACCCAGAGAGCAGGGGCAGGACAACCAGCACACCCGCCAACAACAAAGTGAGCCCGATGCGGATATACGGACGGCTTGTTTGTATCCATCGACGGATCGCAACGGCAAACAGAGGGACCATTCCACCAGACCCCAGTGCTTGCAGCATACGTCCAGTCAAGAGCAAGGACCAGGAAGAACTTACGCTCACTACGAACGAACCGACTGCGTACAAAAACAGAGCCAGCAGCCACAGACGCTCCCGCGTCTGACGAACAGGCCACAGTTCCATCACCGGCAATGCAATGGAAAACACCGCCAAATATACAGCGACCATCCATACCGCCCACCGGGGTGTCAGATCAAAGTCGGCCGCGATAGAAGAAAGTATGGGCGTCACGATCTCAATGTCCAGGGTACTGAGAAAGATCGCGATCACATATGTATCCACGATGCGCGTTTTCACTGTCGGCATGGTGAAGATCGCCCCCTGTGTTGCCCCTGCCGATCCTTGACTTTCTTAATTGAAACGAGTGTTTCTCTCATTGATGACAAGATTATATCAGAATGGTTGTCAGTCTTATGGGATCGTTGCCCCCTGCACCCGACTCCGCGATCCTCCACACTTATACGGGTAGATTGAGGTAATTTGACTGCATTATCCATTTCTTATGATATCACACGGTGAATGGAAATGAAAAAGCGATATCGATTGTCGCTAACGACGGTTTCTTTTTTCTTTGATATGAATCAACCGAATCAGGGTTTCATGAATAGGGGTTGGGATCCCGTAAGCGCGTCCTTCCTTGACGATTCCCCCGTTGATCCAGTCTATCTCCGTCAATTGCCCTCGCATCAGATCTTGATACATCGAGGACCGGTTGGTGGCCGTCTTTTCACAAACCACTTTCACCTCATTGAAAATATCGTCAACCTCCAACCGAAACCCTTTCGCCCGCACAACCGCGACTCCCTCCTCCAGCGCTTCCCGGATCAATGCTACGGCGTCCGGCAGACGGAGCAGTTCGCCGTTTTCTATTTCCAACAATGCTGTCAACGGATTGATCACACTGTTGATGATCAATTTTCTCCATATCCGGGGTTGTATATCATCCTCTAACGCAACCGGGCACCACCGGCGATCCACCCGATCGATGAACGATCGCAATGAAGACGGATGATCCTCTCTTTTTCCGAGAAGCGGTCCCATCCACGTTTGCCCGGTACCGGTATGACGGACGGTTGTCATACTCTCCCGCCAAGCCCCTTCGGTGGTGACAGCTCCATATACTTCTTGAGTGTGATGAGTTTCCTTCGCGACGGCGTCGTGGCCCACACCGTTTTGCCAGCAAACAACCACCCCATCCGGTGTGCAGGTGGACAGCGCCTGATGAAATGCCGTGGTGAAATCACGTTGTTTTACCATCAACATGATGACATCAAACGAGTCGGTCACTTTGTTTGATTCCACCGCTTGCACCGGAATCTGCTCCACATCTCCGTCCTGCCCAATGACGTGGATCCCTTCATATTGGACGGCATCAGCCTGTTCCCGTGTTCGCGTCACCAATACCGTCTCCGGATATAACGTAGCCAGACGTGCAGCCCACAACAGCCCCAACGCCCCGCCACCCCACACGCCGATCCGCATGCACACCCCTCCTTTCGATCATCCGAATGATTCGGGAAGGACTACTGACGTATCGCCGTCCTTTTCCCGCATCCGTCAATCATTATTTTCTCATTTTACTATCAGCGGACATGCCTTGACCATCCTACTCAAAGTCTAATTTCTCCAGCTGTAATGGAAACAACAAAAAACCGCCCAGACTTAGGGCGGACTAGCGTAACAAAATCTGCGGGCTCCGATTTCCCGTCTCCGCTTCGTAGCAACACAGCTAAAATATGTCAGGTCAATCCGTTAGGGGCAACGTTTTCCAAGTGATCGACCTTTGAGCCTGACGACAGAGGAGCGAGAGGGAAAACGGCACACCCAGAGTTGTGAGTGGTTAAAATCGCTCTTATGGACGTATTCCAGACGTTTATACCGGATAAACCGGGTGCTTGCGGTCGCTGAACGTCATCACCTTATCCGCGTACGCTTCCAAACGGTCAATCAACTCCCCGCGCAACCGGTCCGGTTCGATAATACCGTCGATGATCAATTCGGAAGCCAAGCGGTAGATGTCGATATCCTTTTTGTACTCTTCCCTCTTCTGCATGATGAATTGGGTTCGCTCCGGCTCCTCCAATTCGGCGATCTTGTTGCTGTACACCGCATTAACCGCCGCTTCCGGACCCATCACCGCGATCTGTGCAGTGGGAAGGGCCAGACAGCAATCCGGTTCAAAAGCGGGACCCGCCATCGCGTACAAACCGGCACCGTAGGCTTTGCGCACGATGATTGAAATTTTAGGCACAGTTGCTTCCGACATCGCTGCGATCATTTTGGCTCCATGACGGATGATACCGGCCCGTTCCACATGTGTGCCGATCATGAAACCGGGGACATCAGCCAAAAAGATGAGCGGGATGTGAAACGCGTCGCACAGCGTGATGAACCGCGCGGCTTTGTCGGCCGAATCAACGAACAACACACCGCCTTTGACCTTGGATTGGTTGGCGATGATGCCCACAACACAGCCATTGATACGGGCAAATCCGGTGATCAACTCCCTGGCGAACAGCTTTTTCATCTCAAAAAACGAATCCTCGTCCACAATGGCTTCAATCAGCTCCATCATGTCAAACGGCGTATTTTGGTTGTCCGGTACGATCTCGGATACCGGCCGTGCTTTGACGGAAGGGGCTTTCGGACTGGCCGTGGGTGGCTTCTGCGCATAATTGGCCGGAAAATAGCTCAGGTAGCGACGCGCCGCCGCGATGGCTTCCTCTTCGTTGGCAGCCAATACATCTCCACATCCGCTGACGGTACAGTGCATCCGAGCACCACCCATTTCTTCCAGCGTCACTTTCTCTCCGATCACCATTTCGGCCATCCGTGGCGAACCCAGATACATGCTGGCATTCTGATCGACCATGATCACCACATCGCAAAATGCCGGGATGTACGCTCCCCCTGCGGCAGATGGACCAAACAGAACACAAACTTGCGGAATCTTGCCTGACAGTTTCACCTGGTTGTAAAAGATCCGGCCCGCTCCCCTTCTCCCCGGAAACATCTCGATCTGATCCGTGATCCGGGCGCCGGCGGAATCGACCAGGTAAATCATCGGGATGCGCAATCGTTCGGCAGTTTCCTGGATGCGGATGATTTTTTCCACCGTGCGGGCACCCCATGAACCAGCCTTCACTGTAGCATCATTGGCCATCACGCAAACCTTTTGCCCGTTTACCTTGCCGATTACCGTCACCACACCGTCGGCAGGAAGCGATTCGTCCAGGCAATTGGCAAACAAGCCGTCCTCCAGCTGAAAATCGTCGTCAAACAGCAACTCCAGCCGTTTGCGGACAAACAGTTTGTTTTGCTGGGCCAATCGGTCGTGATATTTGGGGGCGCCTCCCTGTTTGATCTTCTCTGCACGCTGTGCCAGTGTTTCCACTGTCGTTGTTTGCATCGTATGGTCCCTCCTCCCAATGATGAAACCTTACTCACCCAGATAGATGGGCTTTCTTTTTTCTCTGAAAGCCTGTAATCCCTCCAACCGGTCTTTGGTTGGAATCAGCACTTCGTACGCTTTGGTTTCGAAGGCCAATCCGGATGCCAAATCCATCTCGAAACCATAATCGATTGCCATTTTCGCCTGCGCCAGGGCCAGCGGTGCTTGTTGGTTGATTTTCTCGGCTATCTCCAATGCTGCCGACAACGCTTTCCCTTTTTCAACCACACGATTGACGAGTCCGATCGCATCCGCTTCCTTGGCCGAGATCCGGCTGGCCGTGAAGATCAACTCCTTGGCTTTGGCTTTGCCCACGATGCGCGGCAGACGCTGTGTCCCCCCCGCGCCCGGGATGATACCGAGAGAAGTCTCCGTCAAACCGAACACAGCCCTTTCGTCCGCCACACGGAGGTCACAAGCCAGTGCCAACTCCATTCCACCACCCAACGCCACTCCGTTTACTGCAGCGATCACCGGCTTGGGTAGCCGTTCCACCATCGTAAATGTCTCACGAATCAGATGGATGAAACGCCGAACTTGATCTTCTGACATCGTGCGCCGTTCCTTCAGATCCGCACCGGAACAGAAGGCCTTCTCACCCGCTCCGGTAATCACCACCACCCTGGTGGCTTTGGAATGATGCAACTCCTGGAGAATACGGTTCAGCTCCTGCAATGTCGGAAAGTTCAGCGCGTTGTACACTTCAGGTCGATTCAGCGTCAATACAGAGATGCCTTCTTTTCGTTCCCACTCTACCAGGCCCATCACGCTTCCCCCTTCCCTACCGACGACCACTCTGCGATCACGCTTTGCAACACCTTGGAGGACAACGGTCGACCAAGCTGCTTTTGCACTTCCACGCTGACCCGGCAGAGTGCTTCCAGGTCGATGCCCGTTTCGATCCCTTCTTGTTCCAAAAAATAAACCAGCTCTTCCGTGGCCACATTCCCCGACGCACCCGGCGCATACGGGCAGCCGCCCAGACCGCCGAACGCACCATCCAAGGTGCGGATCCCCATTTCCAGCGACACGTACGCATTGACCAGTGCTGTTCCCCGCGTATCGTGAAAATGACCTGCCAAGCGTTCCACCGGCATGTACCGGAGCAGCACTTCCAGCGTTTCTTTCACCTTTTTGGGCGTGGCCACGCCGATCGTATCTCCAAGGGAGATTTCATAGACACCCATTTCGAGCAGGCGTTCACATACCCGCACCACTTGAGAAACCGGGACGTCCCCCTCGTAAGGACACCCAAACACCGTCGACACATATCCGCGCACCCGCTTGCCCGCCGCTTGGGCTCGTTCCACCACTTCCGCCAGCACCGGGTAGGTTTCGTCAATTGATTTGTTGATGTTTTTCCGGTTATGGGTTTCACTAGCGGAAAGAAAAACGGCGTATTCGTCGATCGGGCTGGACAAAGCCCGTTCTAACCCTTTGGCGTTGGGAACTAGTGCGCGGTAACGAACACCTTGTCCTCTCGGCAATTGGGCCGCCAACTCCGCCGCATCAGCCAGTTGAGGAACCCAGCGAGGGTGAACGAATGAAGTAGCTTCAATCTCCTTGACCCCTGCCCGGATCAATCCCTCGGCGATACGTCGCTTCACATCGACGGGCAGAATGACCGATTCGTTTTGCAGTCCGTCCCGTAGTCCGACTTCCACGATGGTTACCCGAGTCAAGTTGTCACCTCCCGTTTCCCGGCCCCGGGACAAAAGTCAATCTCTCAGTAAAAAACACTATTCTCCAAGGCTGTTGACAACGCTCCGGGAACAATCTTCCCCACCTTCGCCCCGTCCTCTTATGGCTAGAGCGTGTCTGATCGATATTGTCCACGTCCCTTCTGTCAACAACCCAATTCCCCTTGGACGATGGTGGACCAACCACCCCCGATCACTCCAGCTCTACCAACACGTCTCCTTCGCCCACAAAGGATCCGATCTCCACCGGTACGGATTTCACTCTACCGTCGGCTTCGGCAGCGATCGGGATCTCCATCTTCATCGATTCCAGAATGACGACGTCCTGACCCGATTTCACTTCGTCACCCGGTTTTACCAACACCTGCAATACGGTCCCCGCCATATTCGACTGAATCGTTTTCATCGTTTGACGCCTCCATCTACTCGGAAATGTTGCAGCAACTGCGTATCGTACTGCCCGTCGACAAATTCAGGGTGATCCAGTAACGCACGTAACAAGGGCAAATTGGTGCGGATCCCTTCCACCTGAAATTGTTCCAATGCCGCGCGGCTTTTTTCCAACACCGTTTCTCGCGTCGGGCCGCTGACGATCAGTTTGGCGATCATTGGATCGTAAAACGGGGTCACCTGATTTCCGGCTTCCACACCCGCATCCACGCGAATACCCTCTCCTTCCGGTACCGTTATCGCATGGATTGTTCCCGGCGACGGCAGGAAGGTCGTCGGATCCTCGGCATAAATCCGATATTCCACTGCATGACCCCGGGCCTTGATTTCGTGTTGCCTCAATGGGAGCGGTTTTCCTTCTGCAATATCCAGTTGCCAATCCACCAGATCCTGACCCGTCACCATCTCGGTCACCGGGTGTTCGACCTGAAGGCGCGTATTCATCTCGAGAAAATAGATGCGTTCCTGCTCATCAACCAGAAACTCCACTGTACCGACTCCGGTATATCCAACCGCCTCTGCGGCCCGCACCGCCGCCTCGTACAGTCGCTCCCGCGTTTCGGGACGGATGGACGGGGAGAGGGACTCTTCCACCACTTTTTGATTGCGCCGCTGGACGGAACACTCCCGCTCAAACAGATGGACCGTATTCCCTTGCGAATCGGCGGCCACTTGCACTTCCACATGGCGCGGTCGTTCGATCAACCGCTCCAAAAAAACGGCAGAATCGCCGAAATACGCTTTTGCTTTGGACTGCACGATGGGAAGCGCTTTCTTCAGTTCATCAGGCGTTCGGCACACTTGCATCCCGATTCCGCCACCACCTGCGCTCGCTTTGATCATCACGGGATACCCGATTCGCCCTGCTTCTGCCAGCGCTTCCTCCTCCCCGCTTATGCCCCCTTCCGTTCCGGGGACGACGGGGACGCCGGCCTCCTCCATCGTGCGACGCGCCGTCACCTTGTCGCCCATTCGTTCGATCACTTCCGGCCGCGGACCGATAAACACGAGGCCGGCCGCCTGCACTTTTCGCGCGAAAGTCGCATTTTCGGAAAGCAAACCGTAACCGGGATGGATCGCATCGGCTCCCGATTGTTTTGCCGCCTGGATGATGGCGTCTATATTCAAATAACTTTGCGCCACCGGAGGCGGACCGATGGCGATCGCCACGTCAGCCTCCCGAACAAAGGGCATGTCCTGATCCGCCTCGGAATACACCGCGACGACGCGGAAACCGCGTGCACGGCATGTTCGAGCGATTCGTCTGGCAATCTCTCCACGATTGGCGATGAGGATGGTTTGAATTCCCATAATCCACCTCTCATGTTGTTGTATGTGCTTTCATCACCGGAGGCGATGAGGGATGAAATTTTCTCTTCATTACCACTATACCGAAAAATAGATCCCTTTCACAACATTGGATTGCGATTGGCGTCAAATCCTTCTGGAATTGTGTATAATGAGAAGGAAAGCCGGACCGAATTTGAGGAGGGGAAAGGAGGCGTCCGCCACGATGAGCAATTACCAAGTAGAACGGCTCAAGATCAATTATAAAACACTGGAAGAATTCCAAAAGTTCCGTGAGTACGGGTTGCAAGAATTGTCCATGTTGGAAGATTTGCAAGCCAACATCATCGAGAACGACAGCAACTCCCCGTTTTACGGCATTTACTTGGACGGCAACCTGATTGCCCGAGCCAGTTTGTACCGTATTGACGCCAAATACGACCGTTATTTTGATCCGCCGCAAGATTACTATGAGCTTTGGAAGTTGGAAGTGCTCCCTCAGTATCGACATCAAGGCTGCGGCACAGCACTGGTGGAACACGCCAAAAGCTTGGGTTTGCCGATTAAGACCAACGCCCGTTGTCGATCTGATGAATTTTGGAAGAAGATGGGTTTTGTGCCTGTCAAATACGATCCGGTAAGAGATCGGGGAGAAAACCCTTATGTCTGGACACCGCCCGGTGTCAGCCTCAAGGAATGAATGGGCGAATGCCATATGATTCCTGATCGGGTGCACCGAAATCCGGGGGAATCCGAACGTCGCTTCCAGGCAAAAAGAAAATGGGACCGTTTTCATTGAAACGGTCCCCCATTGAGACTGCTGCCAACGTTCACGAAAAGCCGTCTCCCACCTCCGCTCCGTATCCTTACGTTGGAGTTGGTGCCTGGGAGACGGTTTCGCTTATCGCAACCATCCCGGGTGATGACAAAGCCCGTCGGTTCCGATTCCCTCATTGCGTTGACCGAATTCCTGCGAGCGCAGGAGCGGAAAAAGGTCACCCTTCTTCAGGTGCACAACCGTTTATTTGTCGATCCGCTCCAGATTTCCGTTTTCGTCCATTTTAAACTTGGTTTTCAGCTTTTCGTCGTCTTCTTCCTCCAACAGCGCCAACTTCCTCGCCCTGTCCATGATTTGAATCAGGGCTTTGTAATCGTCGTTGACAACTTGGTAGTCGGTCTGCACGTGATTGAGTTGGCTCTTCATCTCTTCGTTTTCCTTTGACAATTGCCGAATCTGTTCTTCTCGCTCCTTGATTTCCTGTTCCAATTGTCTTTGTTGACGCTTTAACTCAGCCACTTCGTTTTTGTGTGTGCGCAGAAAACGGATGATGGAATCCAGGGACAACAGATGGTCTTCCCCGTGATCCAATTGCTCGCTCAATACGCGTACACGTGAGATACGACCTTTTTCTTTGTTTCGTTTTTGCCGCTGCGATTTAGCAATCTGAATGGCCGCCTCATACTTTTTCCTCACAAAGCTGTTCCAGCGGAATCCGCATGCAGCCGGCGTCCGTCCCAGCTTCTCTGCCACTTCTTCAAAAGCGGCCAACTGTGTACTACCCTCACGAATATGACGCAATGTCACCTCTGCCAGGACAAGATCGTCATCCGGCGTCCATGCGTCTTGTCTTTTCACCACCATGATAACCCTCCCTGATCAAGCTTCCCACAAATCAATTTGTTCTATCTGTATGCATTTGGTATAAAACGTAGTATATGTAACTAGTAAATTTTATAACCGAATTGTCCATTTGGTATACATGCCGTCCGCAGACATAAGAAAAACAGAAAAACCGCCCATGATGGACGGTGAGCCTGAAAGTTCACGAACAACCTTATACCGCCTGTTTCCGCTCCCTCCAGCTAGGGCATGTCTGGTAAATCCGGGAGGGAGCATAATGTTCCAGATGATCGACTGACCAAGACCAACCGAGCGAAGACCCGGAAAGCGCAGGGATGACCTCCTTCCTGACAGGGCGCAGATGGAGCGAACGGGGAAAGCAATTGAACAGTATTCACCAGTAACGGTCTCGAATCGCTTCGTCTTCGCGCCTTGCTGCACATGGTCAATGTACCAGAGGATTCTTTGGTCGCCGTTGGCTTCTCGCTTCACATGGCGTAGTAACCCACTTCCCTCCACGGGACTTTGTCCAAGCACGCGCTCTGTATAACCTGTCTCCCTAGATGGACGACTACAATCGGCCGGTCCGACGCAAGAAAGCTTCAACCGCTTGATGGTGTACATCGGACTCCCACAGACGGGAACAGGTCCTGCTCTCCCACTCCGTCAATTCCTGCGGGTCAGCACCGTCTCGGATCCGGTTGGCCAATTCCATATACGCCTCAATAACCGACAACGGCGTGCGGGCGATGGTTTCTGCAAACCGTTGGACTTCTTCCTCCAACTGATCCGACGGGACCACTCGATCCACTAACCCGTACTGAAACGCCTGGATGCTGTCTATTCGCTTCCCTGTCAAAAGCAGTGCCAATGCGCGGCTTCGGCCCACCAGGCGGATTAACCGTGAACCGCCTCCCCATCCAGTCGTAATCCCCAAGCCAGCCTGAATAAATCCGAACTGCGCAGTATCTGACGCAAACCGGAAATCACAGCTGACCGCGATCTCACATCCACCTCCCACAGCCGCTCCCCCGACGGCAGCAATCGTCGGTTTTCCCAATCGCTCCAAAACATCCAACAGCCGTCCCATCCGTGCATGCACCGGTTGAATCGCATTTGCAGTCTTCAGCTTGTGAAACTCTGCTAAATCACCGCCGGAAACAAATGCTCGTTCATCCCCCGTAAGCACCAATACTTTCACATCGGAATCCATTTTCCACTTTGCCAACACCTCTTCCAGCTCCTGCATCATTTGCAGGTTGACCGCATTGCGCACATCGGGGCGATGAAAGCGAATCCAACCGACGCGATTCTTTTGTTCGGTGATCAATGTCTGCATGTTCTCATCCCCTGTCTGTTTTCCCTTTGCCCATCAACACAGAATGTATCCGCTTTTAAAAAACGTTCACTTCGTATATAATAACCTCTGTGATATGATGGTTCCGATCAGTGGCACCGTCCCGTAAAGTGTTCGATCGCAGACTTAACGGGCACGCGTCCAGAACGTACTGAATCGCGGAAGGAGTGGGAAAAATGGATCGGATGTTCCGGGTGCTTGGGTTCTGGTGCCTGGCCATGGGTATCATGTTCTTGGCTGGCGACATGTACTCGTTGGCGCTGCTCTTTTTCGCCCAAACCGCATTGTTCGTCGTGCTGGGCTTCATGGGGTTCACCGAACGGACGTACATGTACCTGTTCTGTGGTTATATGGTCATCGCATTTATCGGCATGGTCACCTATTCATTCTTCTTCATGCCGCAAGGATGACGCATCTGCACCCCAAACCTGCTCCCGAACAGGGGGCTTTTTTTATTCCCCGGTACGTAGGCGTTCTGCCAGCTCATCGATCTTAACCCCTTTTGCCTGAATCAACACGCGGAACCGTTCCCCCATCCCCTCGGATAGAACGAGATGACGGATGGACCGGTTCCGACGGGCGGATACACTGAACGGATCTGGGTCATGGTGTTCGGTCAATAAGCGCAAAATGCCGGTGGCGACAAGAAAACGCGATTGTGTGCCATACCAGACCGTCTCCAGACCTGCTTTCCTCCCCCAACGCATCAAATCGTCAAAATTGACGTCAGCGGTGATGTCCGCTTCGCCGGGATCATCATACAAGCGCCGATGCACATGATGCCGGGAATAACAGCGAATCGTTCCCTGCGGTCGATGGGGTCCGCGCACTTCTTTTTCCCTTCCGCCATAGTCGAAGGTGACGATATACCCCTCCCACAAATTTTCGGCCATTTGATTGAGCCACGCCCGTGCCCGGGTGTTGACCTCGGTTTCCGTCCCGTCCGGCCACGATTCCTGCCATTGCCCCACGTAACGGAGCAACGCGGGATCGGTGATCGGACGCGTGACCTCATGCAGGCGACGCCGCTCATCCCAGGAGATGTGAATTTCCCGCCACTGTCCGTTTTCTTTGCGCAACCGATGTACAGGAAACGCATCGATCAGTTCGTTACTAAGTATGACGCAGGGAACGGAGCTGAACACAGCTTCCGGTCGCTCCGTCCACACGATCTTTGAACCGAATCGGGCCAGCCGCTCCCGTTGCCGACGCCGATGATCCGCACTTGTCTCCACCATGACATAGGTGAGAGATGAAAATGCTGCTGATTCCCTCAGTCCTTCCAGCAACTGTTCTGCCCAGCGGCCGTCCCCTCCGCCGAATTCAACAACCGCCCAAGATCCTGTCCTGCAAAAAGAGCGGTGCATCGTTTCAAGGACACCGCTCATGACACGACCAAACACGTCCCCCACCATCGGACTGGTGTAGTAATCTCCATGCTTGCCCCATTTCGGCCATTTCTGTTGATAATACCCCCAAAGCGGATGGTACAAAGCCAGCTCCATAAACCGGATAAATGGGATCGAACCGCCGGGGGCTCGGCTAATTTCTTCCACCAATATCTTCTCCAGAGGCCGCATCATCCACAATCCCTCATTCCAATGCGAACAGATCAGTGCTCAAATACCGTTCACCGGTATCCGGGGCGATACAAACAACCCGCTTGCCTTTGCCCAACCGTCTGGCCACTTGCAATGCAGTCCATACCGATGCGCCAGAGGACGGCCCCACCAAGATGCCTTCCAGTCGGGCCAGTTGCCGGGCCGTTTCTGCGGCATCCTCGTCCGTCACGTGGAAAATCTCGTCATAAATGTCCTGGTTCAAAATCGGCGGGATGAAACCGGGGCTCGTTCCCGGAATCTTGTGCGGCCCCGGCTTTCCGCCGGCCAACACAGGTGATCCCTTCGGTTCGACCACGGCGATAAACAGGTTGGGATAGTGCTGTTTCAACACTTCACCCGTACCGGTAATGGTCCCCCCTGTTCCAGCCGTCGCCACGAACGCATCCAGACGATCCCCAATCTGTTCGATAATTTCCCGTGCGGTCGTCCGCCGATGGACTTCGGGGTTGGCTTCATTTTCAAACTGTAGCGGCATGAATGCACCGGGCGTTTTCTCCAAAATTTCTTTGGCAACACGGATCGCACCGGGCATCCGTTCATGACCGGGAGTGAGGACAACCTCCGCTCCGTACGCCTTCAAAATGTTGATCCGTTCTTGGCTCATCGTATCCGGCATCACCAAGATGGTCCGATACCCGCGCGCCGCTCCCACCAGTGCCAGCCCGATGCCGGTGTTGCCGCTGGTGGGTTCAACGATGGTGGCACCCGGTTTCAGTTTCCCCGCCTCTTCGGCAGCCAAGATCATGCTGTATGCGGTGCGGTCTTTCACACTGCCGCCGGGGTTGAATTTCTCCAGCTTCACATATACCTCGGCGTCACCGGGCGAAGGGAGCCGATTGAGCCGGACCAACGGCGTTTTCCCGATCAGATCGGTAATATGGTCCACAGCCCGGGAAAACGGCCCCTTCAGCCTAGTTTTCACTCCGTTGTCACCGGTCCGGTCCATTCCAACATTCCTCCCTCTAAGTTGAACAATCGGCGAAATCCTTTGTCGGCTAAAACGTACGCGGCAATGACGCTACGGCGTCCGCTTCTGCAGACCAGCAAAATATCCCGGTCTTTGACCGATTCCAATTCATGTGCCCGCTCTTCCATTTCATCGTGGGGGATGTGAATTGCCCCCGGAATGTGGCCGGATTGAAACTCCTCGTCTGTCCGGACATCAACGACCACAAACCGTTCCTTTTCATGCGCAAAGGTTTGGCTCAACTCCTCGGCAGCAATATCCTGATACACTTTTTCGCTCATGTTGTTCCTCCTCCACCAAAAAGCTCATTTGTCTGGAGACATCACTTGCTGAACCATTAACCGGGCAAAGCCCGTATCCATCGGTCGGACCACTTTTTTCCGAATCCGACCATCTGGTCCGATGAAATAAGAAGTAGGAATCGGTCCCACATGATAGCGTTCCGTCACACTTCGATCAGAGTCGAGGACGATCGGGAACGTGACCCCTTGCTGGCGGACAAACCCGCCTACCGTCACATTCGTTTCGGCGATGTTGACCCCCAGGACGACCCAACCCCGATCGCGATATGCTCGGTACGTCTTCTCCAATGCGGGCATTTCCTCCCGACAAGGCGGACACCATGTGGCCCAGAAATTGAGCAGTACATACCGACCACGGTAATCGCTCAGCTTGACGGGTTTTCCGTCCAAAGAAGTCAACTGAAAGTCCGGTGCGGGATCGCCGACTTCCGGTGCATCATCGCTTTTCTGATTCACTGTTTGATAGACGGCAAATCCGATCATCACCGCCATGATCAGGAGCAGGATTCGCCGGGTCCAGTATCTGGCCTGATTGTTCAATCCAATCACCCACTCGTTGGCAACATCTTACGCGGATACCGCAAGCAACCCGATTGTATCGAATTTACCGCTTCCCCACAAGGAATAATCCGCTACCCGCCCGACTTGTCCTTTCTATACATACATTATTTGCTCTATCGCCGGAAATTGTATTGTTGAAACGGACAGTCCCCATCTATAATACTTCTTGAAAGGACCGCGAAGATCCGTTGCCCCCTGATTGGAATGACCAGACACGCCCTAGTGAGAAAGGAGACCCGTTTATGCTGGAACTGACCCGAGCCGCCGCACGCCAACTCCATGCATTGCTTCAGGAGAAGGGCTTAAGTCCTCAAGAAGTATACCTTCGTTTTACACACTCCGGGGTCGCTTGCGGCGGGAGGTTCGGATTTCAAGTAGAAACCTCCCCCCAGAATAAGGATCAAGTAATCGAACAAGAGGGCTTGCGTTTTTTAGTGAGTGAAACCGATCGTCTGTTGTTTCGCGAAGCCCATATCGACTACTCTCCTTCGCTCTTGCGAGGCGGTTTCCGCATACGGACCCGTGGGGGTTTTTTCGGCGACACCTCCTCCTGACGGTTCGATCCAAACGGATAAGAGCAGCCTAGCGGCTTTTCACCAACAGTTGAATTGCTTCTTTCACAACTTTTTTCGCCCCTTCTTCATCGCCTTTCTGCAGCTCTTCCCGGATGCACCGTTCCAAGTTGGAGCTGACGATCACAGCGATGGCACGGTCGACGGCGGAACGCACCGCCGACAACTGGGCGACTACGTCTTTGCAATGCGCTTCCTGTTCCATCATGCGCAATACGCCGCGCACCTGACCCTCGATCCGTTTCAAGCGGTTTCGCATCTCCGTCGTGTATTCCATGGGCTGATCCCCCCTTCACTTGCAACCTCCTTATGATTCGCGTGTCGTTTGGTACGGCCATCCGAAGAGACCACCACGCAAATGATACACTTCCTTAAACCCCTGTTTTTTCAGCATCCGCGCAGCAATACCACTGCGATTGCCGCTCTGGCAGTAGAGAAGCACGGGTTTTTCTTTGGACAATTGCGGGAGATGATGTGACAGACGCCCGACGGGCACGTTGATCGCCCCCGGAATGTGTCCGTCCCGATACTCCTCCGGTTCCCGTACATCAATCAATTGACTGTCTGACTGCTGCATCGCTTGGTAAAACGCATCCGGAGAGAGGGTTTTCACTCCGTGGGTCTGAAGCCATCGCACCCCGATCCAACCCACCAACCCGATGACAAGTAACCATACCCAGCCGTCCAATAACATCCCCTCCCTCATTGAGCGAACGACACTGAAATGAATCGATTTCTAATATTTTCCGATTTACACGGATGTGTTGAACTGCAAAGATCTCCCGTATATACTTATACCACTATAGGTATATTACCCAACTATTCATTGGTTCGTCCACGGATCATTAAGACCAATAAAAAATACGGGCCATGTCGCCCGCAAGGAAATTGCCCTTAATTCACCGTCCAACGGATTGACCGTGAAATTCCCGCGCTTCACACCCCGACAAAATCGCCGAAGACCTGAATCAGCCAAACGGTGATCTTGGACATTTGGTTGAAATACAACAACACTCCCAAAACCACCATCACGCCCCCGCCCACTTTCATAATGCGTGCAGAGTGACGCAGTATCCACCGCGTTCGCCCCAGGAAAAACGCCATGACAAAAAACGGGATAGCAAACCCCAGTGTATAAGCGGTGATATATCCGAGCCCCGCACTGGGGTTGGAAGCGGATAATGTCAATACTGAAGCCAAAACGGGGCCGACACACGGTGTCCATCCTGCGGCAAAACCGATCCCGATCAATGTCGAGCCGAAATAGCCCATTTTTCGCCCCGAAATTTCCAGTCGCTTTTCCCGCATGAGAAAAGCGGGTTGAAAGACCCCCATCAAAAAGAGGCCCATCACAGCGATCAGCACGCCGCCCAGCATCCGGATCGTCTCTTTATACGACTCGAACAACTGCCCCAGCCACGTCGCCGAAAAACCGAGCAGGTAAAAAATGATGGAAAACCCTAAGATGAAAAACAAGGTGTGCAACACAACCGCCCGCCGCACATCCGCCGTTTGTTTCTCCCTCAATTCACTGACCGAGATCCCCGTGATGTAGGACAGGTACGACGGATACAGCGGAAGACAACAGGGGGAGATGAACGAAAGCACACCCGCTCCGAATGCCAGCCACCACGACAAATCCGACATGCTCATCCCTCCGGTTTGATCAGCGAATCCAGCACGTCCGTCACTTCTTTCTTGGTGACGGCGCCTGTTTTACTCCACACGATGACCCCGTTGGCATCCACAATATAAGTGGTCGGAATAGCCAAGATCGAATAGGTTTCCGCCACTTCTCCCGTCTCATCCTTCAGCACGGGGAAGGTCAGCTTGTGTTGTTGGAGAAATTGGCTGACGCGTTCTACATTGGTTTCCTCTGTGGTGAGATTCACCATGAAAAAGTCCACATGTTTCCCGTACCGCTTGTACATCGACTGCAAAACCGGCATCTCCTCACGGCACGGCGGGCACCACGTCGCCCAAAAGTTGATCAGGGCCGGCTTGCCGTTCCGTTTGGCCAAATCCATCGTCTGCCCGTCCAACGTTTGCAAGGCAAAAACGGGAGCGGAGTCCCCCTTTTTCAATCCCATATTCCTTTGAGGGGGCGCTTGATTTTCCCCGGCCTGCTGCTCGGATGGCGTTGACGATGGTTGTATCGTCCGAGCGGAACGGTCCTGTTTTCCGCCATACCAAACAGCTCCAATCAACGCTGCGACGATCAACAGCCCGATCAGCCCGGTCCGCCAAGCTTGGGGTTGCCCTGTCATGGCTTCACCTCCTTGTCTCAATAGGGTGTGTCTGGTGAATACTGTCTCATTTTTTCCCGACTCGACCCACCTGCGCCCTGCAGGGAAGCTTCGCGGCATATCCTCTTTGCCTCCTTGACGGTATTACCCCCTCAGTTTTCTCATGAGGTAACACAGCGGGCAAAGAAAACGGAGATTTTCCCCGATATACGCCCAGCCGCCTTTTTCCTTCTCGTCGTCCTTGAATTGAATGACCAAGTCATCGGGTATATCTTGACCACACCCGTCACAGCTTTTCGGTATCATATGTACCTCCTTGGCCACGAAGGCAACAAAACAAAACACCCTGGCAGACCTCTTCTTGTAGTAATTCCATCACCTTTTCCAAATTCAACGTGAGAAGATGCTTTGATCCCACCCTGAGTACATTCGCCCATGACACACCCTAGAGTGTGTCCTTTCCCTCTCACTTTTCGGATCGTTGACACCCTGACAAATAGCCTGTGATGACCCGTTTCTTAATCAGAGCGTGTCCGTTGAATATTGTCCACATTGTGTTCCCGACTCGCTCCATCTGTGCCCGGTAAGGGAACAGGTAATGACTGGTTCGACCCGAAGCGCAGGACGTGGGCAAAGCACGCTTAGAGGAAATTGCCCGCGATTTCATTCCTGCGCTTCCTGAGTCTTCGCTCAGCCAGGGCATGGTCGGTCTCTCGCCCGGGAAAGCATTTGCTCTCTCACGGATTTACCAGACACGCCCCAGGGGACATACCCTGTTACCAGTATATCTCAGGAATCTACGAAATTTGCTAAAAAAGGGGATAGCAAAAAAAGAAGGGGTATCCCCCGAACCTTACCGACAAAGACGACTACACCACCTCTTCATCACACCACATCATATCCTTGATCTTCAATCGCCTCTTTCATTTGCGCTACCGTCGTCCGGTTCTCATCGTACCAAACGGTGACGCTTTTCTCCACGAGGTTGACTTCCGCCCGCTCTACACCCGTCAATTTTTTGAGCGCACCTTCGACCGCCTGTTTGCAATGATCGCACGACATACCTTCCACTTGAAGCGTGATCGTTTGCATCGTCAAATCCTCCTCACTTTTTCATCAGTTTGTGTACAGTGGTCAACAGCTCTTCGATCACCGCGAGATCGCCTTCCTGAATCCGCTCGACCACACAGCTTTTCATATGTCCTTCCAACAACAGCTTGCTCACGCCGTTCAAAGCGGATTGAATCGCCGCAATCTGATTCAGCACATCATCACAATAGGTATCGTTCTCGATCATGCGGCGTACCCCCCGCACCTGCCCCTCAATGCGGTTCAGACGGGTGATGAGATTGTTTTTGAATGTTTCCGTATGATGACTTTTCCTTGACGGCTTCAACACGTGGGGTTCCCGGCTTTGATCCGTCCTGTCCATCTCATCGATCTCCTTTCGCCATTTTCACTATACTATACCCCCTCCCCCCTTGGAAAGGAGATGGAGCTGTGAAGGGAAGGCCGTTTGGCCCGTTGCAAGCGAAGCGCGTTCAGTACGACTGACACCGAGCTGAAGGCCATCGCCGCTCCCGCCAGCCAAGGTGCCAACCATCCGGCAGCGGCCACCGGAATACCGACGGCATTGTAGACCAATGCCCAGAACAAGTTTTGCCGGATGTTCCTCACCGTCAAACGGCTAATGACGAACGCATCGACGATGCCGTTCAGATCACCCCGCATCAACGTGATATCCGCTGCTTCAATGGCCACATCGGTACCTGTTCCGATCGCCATACCCACGTCCGCTGCCGCCAAAGCCGGAGCGTCGTTGATGCCGTCGCCCACCATGGCTACTTTTTTCCCTTCCGCCTTCAACTGTTTGACCGTTTCCGCTTTTTCTTCAGGCAACACTTCCGAGATGACCTGTTTGATCCCCAATTCGTGGGCGATGGCCTGAGCGGTACGTGTATTGTCTCCCGTGAGCAAGACCACTTCCAGTCCCATCGCCTTCAGGCGTTCAATCGCTTGGCGGGAAGTGGGTTTCACCGGATCGGCCACCGCGAGCGTACCGGCATATTTGCCGTCAATCGCCGTCAGGATGGCCGTTTTCCCTTCTTCCTCCCACTTTTGCAACATGGTTTCCGCCTTGGAAAAATCCACATCGTGCCGTTTCATCCATTTACGATTGCCGATCCACACATCGTGTCCTTCCACTCGGGCACGAATCCCATGACCGGGAACCGCTTCAAAGGATTCCACAGTCGGAAGGACCTGTCCATTTTCATCGACACCTGCCACCACCGCTTGAGCCAGCGGATGTTCCGACTTCTTCTCCGCTGCGGCCACTAAACGCAACCATTCTTTTTTGTCCCAGGGCTCCTCCGCCATCGCATCCACCAATACCGGTTTTCCTTCCGTGATCGTACCCGTTTTGTCCAACACCACCGTTTGGATACGGTGAGCGGTTTCCAGATGCTCACCGCTTTTGAATAAAACCCCCCATTCTGCGGCACGTCCCGATCCCGCCATGATCGAAGTGGGGGTGGCCAATCCCAATGCGCAGGGACAAGCGATAACCAGTACTGCGATCGCTTTTTCCAGAGCGGAGGCAAATTGACCGGGTTCCAACCAAACGTACCATAACCCAAATGTGACCAACGCAATTCCGACGACAATGGGCACGAACACACCTGAAACAGCGTCGGCAATGCGCTGAATGGGTGCCTTGGCCGCTTGGGCTTCTTCCACCACCCGAATGATCTGCGCCAGCACCGTGTCTTTCCCGACTTGGGTGGCCCGTACAGTCAATGATCCGTTGCCGTTAACCGTACCGCCGATCACCTTATCCCCGATCGTTTTCTCTACGGGAATACTTTCCCCCGTCAACATCGACTCGTCCACGGAGGAGGTGCCTTCCGTCACTTCGCCATCTACCGGAACCTGCTCACCCGGTTTGATGAGTACTTGATCGCCAACCTCCACTTCGGAAGCTGGAATGCGCAGTTCCTTTCCATCTCGGATGACCGTCGCCATCTTCGGTGTCAGGTTCATCAATTTGCGAATCGCTTCCGACGTATGCCCCTTGGCCCGGGATTCTAACCATTTGCCGAGGAGAATCAAGGTGATCAACACGGCGCTGGTTTCATAGTACAGCTCCGCATGACCGCCTCCCATGGTGCGAAGCGTCTGAAACAGACTGTAAAAATAGGCGGCCGACGTTCCAAGAGCGACCAGCACGTCCATGTTGGCACTACGGTTGCGCAACGCTTTGTATGCCCCTTTGTAAAACTGCCATCCGATTCCCAGTTGGATCGGTGTGGTCAGGACCAGTTGTACCCATGGATTCATCAACGGCTCCGGTACCCACAGAAAAGAGAGAAATGCGAAATGTCCCGCCATCGCCCACAACAACGGCAGCGACAGTAGAGCGGACCAGATGAATTGGCGTTTGCGCCGGACGATGTCCAACTGCCGAAGGTCACGATCTTCCGGTTCTGCCGAACGGAGTCTTGCCTGATAACCCAGCTGTTCCACTTTGCGGATCAAATCGTCCGCGTTCACCGACGCAGGAGAGTACGTCACCCGCGCCGTCTCCGTCGCCAGGTTGACATGAGCTTCCCACACACCTGGGATGCGGGACAACCCTTTTTCAATGCGGGTAGCACACGCAGCACATGTCATTCCCGAGATGGCCAAATCGACGGACTCCTTCACCGTCCCGTAACCCAACGCTTCAATTTTTTCCTCTATTTTCTCCACATCCAGCCGTTCCGGATCAAAAAGGATTGTGGCTTGTTCCGTTACAAGATTGACGTTGGCATCCTGTACCCCTTCTAAGCGCTTCAACCCTTTTTCAATCCGAGTGGCGCATGCGACGCATGTCATCCCCGTGATTCGGACCACGACTTGCCTTTCCACGTTCATCACCTCGATGGGATACCGGGCATCCGTATCCTCATTCAGTACGATTCCCCTGATGGTCTTGTTTCTACACCAACATGTTCGATCTCAGTCGAATTATACTATACCCCCCTATAGTATGTAAAGCGGAAAATGAGATGACATGGACACCCATTCGTGCTCCTTCGACGATTTCGTTACAATGGAAACGGGATATCAAACCTATTTTTACGGATGTATGTAAAAGGATGGAGAGAGGAAGATACGATGGTTTCATACTGGGTGGATCGATTTACCGACTGGGGATGGTGGGCCGTTTTGGTCAGTATCGCGGTCAACGGCGGCATCAATTTGGTCGGGTTTTTCCCTTCCGTCGCGATTACTGCGGCCAATACACTTGTCTGGGGTCCCTGGCTGGGGGGAATCGTCTCGTGGTTGGGGGAAATGCTGGGCTCAGCTGCTGCTTTTTTTCTGTATCGCTTAGGTGTGAAAAAAGCGGGCCTTACCCGACACCGGGATTGGAAATGGGTTCATTCTCTCAATCGGATGCCCCGACAGCAGCAATTGCTCTCCCTGATCCTGATGCGGTTCACCCCGTTC
Organism: Polycladomyces subterraneus; assembly: GCF_030433435.1. Classification (NCBI taxonomy): domain Bacteria; kingdom Bacillati; phylum Bacillota; class Bacilli; order Caryophanales; family Thermoactinomycetaceae; genus Polycladomyces; species Polycladomyces subterraneus. Next base: position 172,609 of record NZ_JANRHH010000047.1, on the reverse strand, counting down.
GTCCCATCCGGGTTGGTCAACATGGCCGCCTCCCTGACCACCATGCCTGCGTGGATCTTTTTGGTAGCAACTGCCACTGGAAAAATCCCATCTATCTCGCTTGAGATATTGATCAGTTATGACGTGATCCACATAGAAGCCAACTATTTCCGCTTGGGTATCACTCTGGTGGTGTTGTCGGTCGGATTCTGGGTTTGGAAACGGGTACGGGGGCCGGAGGAGCCACAGAACGAAACCAGATGAATACCATCTAAAAAATATGATGCAGAAACTACATCTAAGCAATCGTGTTCAACTTGCACGGTATGCTTACAAGAACGGTTGGATCGAGTCGTGACATACGCCTCCGATTCGGTCCATAAAAAAGGGTGGCCTTTTTGAAAAGGAAAAAGGTCCACCCGTTATTCTCTCAAAAAAGACCGCCCCTAGATCCCGTCAACCCATCATCCCCGTCACAAACGGATTGGACGCCTGCTCACGGCCAATCGTGGTAGTCGGACCATGTCCGGGATACACACGTGTCTCTTCCGGCATCTCCATCAACACATCATGGATGGAACGCATCAACGTTTCATAATCGCCCCCCGGCAGATCAGTACGACCGATCGATCCGGCAAACAAGACATCGCCGCTGAACACCTGATCGTCGAACTGGAACGTCACACTGCCCGGCGAATGGCCCGGTGTATGGTAGACGCGAAATTCTCTGCCGATTAAGTTTAATGTCTCCCCACCTTCCAACAATTGATCCGCCGGGTTACAGCGAATCAGCTCCAATCCCGGAAACAGGCTGGATCCGTTTTTTTGTGGATCGGTAAGCCAATCCGCTTCCGCACGGTGCACATAAACCGGCGCCCCGGTCGCGGTGCGTACGGCTTCCACCCCACCGATATGATCAAAATGCGCATGGGTCAGCAAAATCGCCTGCACGTTCAATTGTTCCGACTGCATCCATTCCAGCACCGGGTCGGGACCCATACCCGGATCAATCACCACTGCTTCCCGTCCTTCGGACAACACATAACAATTGGTAGCCACGGGGCCGAGTGTAAAGGAACGCACGTTCATTTTTCCTCCACCTTTCCGCATGGATGGACTCATTCTTTTATTTTACACCGAATCGTTGAATCACACACATTCCAGGGTGTGTCTCATCTCTATTTCACTCCACCTGCACCTTTCAAAGAAGCAGCCGTTGCCCGCGATCCTTTTTCTGCACTTTCGATATCGATGCCCGGCCAGACTTGGGGTTTCGCTCACCCGGGAAAACAATGCCCTTTACGGTAGCATACATCGGATCATGTTTCTGCGGATACACTAACGGCAACTGATCACCTCACGGAAAGGAAGGAACGCCATTGATTCGTCTCTTGTTCATCGTGTGTACGATTGGGCTTTTGGCATTCGGATGTCAACCAGCCAATAAGCCGCCGGCCAACCAAGCGGCACCTCCGCCCCACATTCCCGAAACCATCCATGTCAAGCAAACGGCGCCGGAATCCGGACGGCCTGCCAATCCGCAAGCGATCGCCCGCAGATTGACGCAGATCGCCACCAGCCAGCCGCAGGTAAGCGGAGCAACTGCCGTTGTCGCAGGGCGGTATACAGTTGTGGGCATTGATGTCGACCCCGCATTGGATCGCGGGCGCGTCGGCACCATCAAATATTCTGTCGCCCAGGCGCTCCGCAAAGACCCCTATGGTGCGCATGCGCTGGTTACAGCCGATGTGGATCTGGTACAACGATTGCGCGAAATGAGCGAAGATGTTCGTCAGGGACGACCGGCCGTCGGTGTGGCGCAGGAGTTGGCCGAAATCGTCAACCGTTTGATGCCGCAACCATCCAAAACTGTTCCCAAACGGGAACAACAGAACACCAAGCTGAATCAGGAAAAAATCGATCAATCTCCGTCCGCACCTTCCCCCCGTCGGTGAGGTGCGAGCTTCGTCCATTCAATAAAAGGACCGGTATCCGTCGAGCAACCCGAAACAACGGATACGGTCCTTTTCCCTCTCACAAACGGAATATCAGGTACTCAAACACCACGTAAGACAGGACAGGGATGACCACACTGATCAAGATCAATGTCCGCGGCGGGCGATTTACTTTCATCACGGCATTGATCACGGAATGGACCATCAATAAAATCACCACCGCCACCACCAACAACCCCGTCACTATCCATCCCGACGGTCTGGACGATTGGGCCATGAATGCGTGCACCTCTTGAAAAAAGGCCCACATGTTGACCACCGGACCAATAGTGAGAAACGCCACCACGTTCACCAACCAATACGCGATGTTTCCCCATCGGCGTGCCAACTCGTTTCCTCCTCTATCATGCTGTTCCGTCTTTTTTCAACGCGCTCATCACTTGGTTGTCCAATTTGGCTGCAGCGTCTTCGTCATAGGTTTTCACATAGGTGGGCTCTTGATCGATTTTGGCTCCGTAGAACATCACGTCACGCACTGCCGTCACATCCACTTCCACTTTGGCCAGTTTAATCTGAACATTGGCCATCGGCTTCTCCACCACGCGCGCTTTTCCCTCGATCGCATAGGTGGAACCTGCGCCGATCAGCGTGATGCTCACATCCGGGTTCGCCTCGATGTTTTCCACGATGCGGGAACGCTGCCCCACCGCAAACCGGATTTGATTCGGATTGGGCGCATATACCCAGGATACGGCGTGGACGCTGGGCGCTTTCGTTTCCACATCCACAGTAGCCAACAACACGTATTGTTCCTTCTGCAGCTTAGCCAGCAACGTCTCAGGCAATGCATTCGCCACCTGATCCGACATCTACATCTCCTCCTGTTGATTCTTATTCACGATAACCGATCGCGACCGGCAGAAAAATGTTTTGAGGCCACCCATCCGTTTACTACTATTCCCCACTTTGACATACGGCTTGTTCGGAAATGTATACGATGCTGGACGACATCAGCATACACGAGAAAAAAGCGGGTCACAACCCTATTCATCCTGTTCTCGACACGACAAACAGCCGCCGTGGGCAGCTGTTTTATCATCGACAGATACATAACTTTTTCAATTTACAACAAGGATGGCGCCCAACATTTCTTGGGTTGAACCACTGAAAATGTGATACACTGTTCCATGAAAACAAATATTGGCCCGTTGGTCTACAAATGTTTGCAAACGGGCTTATCTCGTGGTGACACGTCGCTGAGACTCTGACAAAATAAAGGTTCTAACAAACGCTCCCCTTTTAGTAGTATACTAGTGTGGAAGGAAGGGGAAGATCGAACCATGAAGCGGCAAAAAACGGTCACCTACCACCCCGACATGATCGAGCGGGTGGAAAAACTAGCAGACCAAACGGAACACCTCAACGCCCGGCTGGACCGGATCACCTTGTGGATGGAACAATCCCGCCTGCAGGATCTGCTGATGAACTACACCCAGCCACGCCGCGTGTTTTGGCTCAACCTGTTGGCCGGACTGAGCAGAGGACTCGGTCTCACGCTGGGGACAGCGATTGTGATCAGTATGCTCAGCATTTTGCTGTCGGAACTCTCCCACATCCCCTATATCAGCGACACCATCCAGCAATTGAAGAAGATCGTGGACCATTCTTCCCCGCACACCCGTTGACGGGAGAGGAAAGGAAAAGGAGATAGTCCCATGAAAGTGATTTGCATTTTATGTGAACAGCCATTTGTACCTACCAAGCTACAAATGAAAAAGATTCGCAAACACCCGCACAAAATCATCATTTGTTCGGACTGCTACGAACGGGTGGGAAAAAAAGCCCTTGAACGCCGGGCAAAATCAGGAGCTTCCCCGGCTACTGATTGAATTTGGGCTCTGACTCGATAAACGACAACAATTGCTCCACCGCTTCCCGTTCGAAGCGCTGTTCGCTCGTCTGCCCGTCCTTTTCAAACTGGACAAGGTAGTGATCCCCTTCCAAAGTGACGCCCGTCACTTCCACACCATGATCTTCCCGCAACATCTGTGCAAAAAACTCCACCGTATCCTTGGCAGAACGATCCGCAGGACGAGCGTCCCACACCACCTTGATCTGCAACCAATTGAACAAGGCATCCATCAACTGCATCTGTTCTCCGACACCCTCTTTCCTTCCGGTTCCACCAACAATCCCGATCGAAAACCCTGACTCCACCAACGAACCAATATTGTCCCCAGTGCATGTCCGTCAAAATGACGGGCAAGCACCAGCGCGGCATCTCCTTCCAACAGCGATTCTGCCCATCGGCATGCACAACCGGACGGGGACCAAGGTTTTTCGTTCAGCACGATGGGACCGTCCGCCTCCAACCGTTGCGGCAACCTCCCGCACGTATCTTGTTCCTGTTGGATGATGTGGGTGATTTTCATTGGCAAAATCAGACGTGGGTGCGCCCCGCGGGCGATCCTTATCAACCGCTCCGCCGCCGTTTGATCCAATCGGATGCGTTCTTCTCCCAATGTCAACGGTGTGAGTCTCGTCACCGGCACCAGCCAATAGCGCGCGGTCATCAGGGACTCTCCTGGTTGTGCCGCTCGGCATTTTGTTTGACCGTCATCGCCATACGGATCCGTGCCACAATCATCAGGATGACCGTGCCGATCAGGATGGGGATGATCGGAAACCCGAGAAGATGAAAGACCAACAACAGGAAACATCCCGCCACCAGTGCCAAATAGACGATCAACTGTTTCAGCAGCGGGAGGGGTCTGGCAAATACGACTTTGTACACGATCGCCGTCAGTACGAGAATCACTCCGTACGCGCCCCAAAACGATTGATGTAACCACGCGTTGATCGCCGCCATGTTTGGTTCCCCCTTCTCAAGCCCCGATGGCCTGCGCCTTTAGCTCGTGCAAGTAACGGATTTCATCCGCGTATTCCGCTTCGTCTTCCACCGGTGTTTCCAAGATGATCGGCAATCCTTCAAAAAGGTCGCAATGCAGAAACAGGGCCAAAGCGGCGGAACCGATTTCACCCTTTCCTATTTTTTCGTGCCGATCCTTCCGACTGTTGAACGGTGCTTTGCTGTCGTTGAAATGAATGGCGACCAAATGATCCAAATAGCCGGTGCGTTCCATCGTCTCCACCATCTGGCCAAACGTCTCTTCCGACCAGACACCTGCTGCAAACGCATGGCACGTGTCAAAGCAGAAGCCGATTTTCTCCGGATGGTCGGTCGCTTCCCGAATGGCCACCAAATCCTCGATGGTCAGACCCAATTCCGAGCCCTGACCGGCAGTGTTTTCTAACAACAGTTTCACTGGTCCGTCATACTCGGACAAAATGATGTTCAGCGTCTCGATCATCCGTTTTGTGCCGTATTCCACACCTTCGCCCACATGCTTGCCGCAGTGGACGACCGCCCCGATGGCCCCGTACGCTTCGGCAATCCGCAAATCCTCGCGGATGGAGCGAATCGTCACCTCGTGCAGATCCGCTTTGGGTGTGGACAAATTGGTGATGTAGGGTGTGTGCGCCACCAATGTGATATCGGCTTCACGGCAAAATCGGACACCCGCTTCCGCATCTTTGACGTCCACCTTTTTGGGACGAAGTCCTCGCGGATTTTTCGTAAATACCTGAAATGCGGTCGCGCCCAGCTCTTTCGCCCGTTGCGACGCTTTCAAAAATCCTTTGGCCACACTGATGTGACAACCGATTTTCATGTTTTTCGCCTCCCGAAACCAAAAAAGCGCCTGCTTCCAATTGCGGGCGCCATGAACCTCTTTCATCATACCATTTTTGCAAATCGACCTTCAACTTTTCATGCGCCGGCCATCCAATACTTGGCGGCATCGTTCAGGCAAATTGGTGATGATGCCGTCCACACCCCATTCAATCAACTGTTTCATCATTTCGGTATCATCCACCGTGTATGGCCGTACAGCGATCCCCACCGATTGGCACCCTTTTACCACCTTTTCGTCGATCGCACGCCAATCCGGATGGATCGCATGCACTCCCACATGACGGGCATAGACCCACGGTTCGTACAAGCCCGATTCATACAATGCCGCTAAGGAAAGCTCCGGTCTCATCCCGTGCAACATGCGCAAACTGTGATGGTTGAACGATGACACAATCACGCGGTCGGCCATGCGGAACCGGTCGATACACGCCAACACTGCGGCTTCCAACCCCGTATACCGAACCCAGCTGTTTTTCAATTCGATGTTGATGATCATGTCAGTATCGGATAACATGTCCAACACATCTTCCAACAACGGGATTCGTTCCGTTGAGAAACGGGGGTTCCACCACGATCCCGCATCCAGCCGCCGCAATGTTTCCCAATCATGGTCTTTCACCCAGCCGGAGAAGTTCGTTGTGCGGTCCAACGTCTCATCGTGGATCACCACAACCCGGCCGTCCCGGGTGAGTTGCACGTCCAGCTCCACTCCGTCCGCCCCCGCTTTGACCGCCTGTTCAAACGCAGCCAATGTATTCTCCGGCGCCGCCTTGGAGCTTCCGCGGTGGGCAAACACGAGGGTACCGATAGCGATTCCTCCTTTGATTCGGGTGACATCCTACAAGCGGATGTGCATCAGATAGATCTGTCCATCGCTTTGCACCGTGAACGAATCCCGGGTAGAATCGTAGTCGATCTTCACCCGTGGATCAAAATAGGCTTCGCTGTCCGGGTCATATACCAATGTGAACCCATCGAAAGCGATGTGCACATCCTCAGGTCGGGGATGGTCCCAATTGAACTCATATAATATGGTCGCTCCACACCCGCAACCCTCGTCCGTCGCAGAAAGCCGCAACACGGCGGGCGACTCTTGCGGCTTTTTTCTTTGGATCGCCTGTTCCGCTTCTTTGCTGATCAATACCTGCATGATGGTTCTCCCACTCCCAACTCCATCATCACCCATAGGGGTGTGTCATGCACTCTGGACTTGATGTTGTGAACAATTTCCGTGGACGGGGCAGGTGATACAATCAGGGGTGTTCTTTTTGCAGTGTACCTTACCCAATTCCACCAACAAGGCGTGGAACAACTGCAACGCCGACAAATCGGGAAGCGCCTCCAGAACCTCCGTTCGAATGGTTTCGTAAGTGGGCGGCGGGCCGCCAAACCAGCGGGCAGCGATGCGCCGGGTGTACGTGTCGCCAATGAACGTCTTTTTCTCCAACATATACAACAGCAACATATCTGCCGTTTCCGGTCCGATCCCCCGTATCGCCAGCAACTGTACACGCAGGGTGGAAGCAGATTGTTTCTTGGCCCTCTCCCATCCTCCAGCAGTGTTCAGCCACGTGAACAACCCCCGCAACGCGGCTGATTTCGTACGGTAAAACCCCGCCGGGCGAATCGCTTCCCACAATGTGTCATTGGATGCCTGGAGCAATGCTGAAGGTGTGGTCATGCCCCGTGCACACAGCCCATCGATAGCGAGACGCGCATTGTGCCACGAGGTATTTTGCACCAACACGCATCCGGCACTTTTGTAAAACGGATCTGTCACTCCCCACCATCCGTCCACGGTCAGATCCGGCTTCCACTTGCGCAATGCCTCATAAAGCATGACCCATTTCCGCTTCAGCTTTTCTCACCCCTCCGTCACAGCGCCATGTCATCCAATGGTCCCAATACACGGTTGGTAAGCACACCAATTCCCTCCACTTCCACCTCTACTTGATCTCCAGGTGAAAGCGGACCGACACCGCTCGGCGTACCGGTCAGGATCACGTCACCGGGTTCCAGCGGAAAGACGGTCGAGATGTGTGCGATTAACTCCGGTACAGTGTGGATCAGGTCGGACGTTCTCCCCTTTTGCCGGACCTCGCCATTGACGCGACAAACGACTTCCAGATCGGACGGATCCAGTTCCGTCTCGATGATGGGGCCGAGCGGTTTGAATGAGTCGAATGACTTGGCGCGAGTAAATTGTCCGTCCTTCTTCTGCAGGACCCGATTGGAAACATCGTTGGCACAAGTATACCCCAATATATAATCCAACGCACGTTCTGCAGGGATGTTCTTGCCTCTCTTTCCGATCACCACGGCGAGCTCTGCTTCATGGTCGATTCGGTCATCCACATTGGGCAACACAATCGATGCCTCTGGTCCGATCACCGCAGTGGGGGAGATCATGAACATCATTGGCTCATCCGGAATGGGCTTGCCGGTCTCCTCCGCGTGTGCGGCATAGTTGAGACCGATGCCGATCAATTTGTTGGGAATGAGCGGCGCTAACAATTGGACATCCCCGGCCGCAACCGTCTCACCCGTTTCCTGCCATGTCTCATACAGAGAGCCTTTGATCGGGTGAATCGCATCCCCGCGGACAATGCCGTACCGGATCTGTTTTTGATAAAGGTATCGAACGATTTTCATGACGTTTCCCCCTTTTTGGACATAGAAAAAAGTGCATCCCCATAGGAGATACACCGATATTCTTCGACAAAGGTCAGAAATGTTCCTTTTCAGTTGACGTTCCTTCACAAAGCCTCCAACATCATCATTTCGCGACGAAGTTCACGCAAGCGCGTTTTGCATTGATCGATCCGGTGGGGATCGTTTTCAACCATTGCCTCATGCAACAGGGCCAGTTCGTAATCCAACTCCATTCTCAGAACCGGTATGCGCTTCTCAGGTTCCCGGCATTTGAACGCACGGATCACTTCTTCCACGGTTACGCTGCACCCCTTCTCTCGCTGGTATCTTCCCATGAGATCCCACCCCGTTTTTTGATGAAGGAAACGCCATCGGTGCTCCAGATTTTGGGACGGAAGGGAATCTGGCTACAGGATGCCCTTCCAAACTAGGAAATAAACCTATCCGTTCCGATCCAGTTTTCGATTCCGCCAATCGAACTTGTTACCTACAACGTACGCAGGTTCTTCGAATTCGGTCACGGTTCTCCGCTGATATGATTTATTTTTCGCAATTTTTATCCATTCAGACATAGGCCATTTCGTGATTCTATCAACATTGTGCTATTATGAAGAATAAGCTTGACTTCTATGAATGAATCCACGGACGGTGAATGAACATTGATGTTTTCCGGATTTACTGATAAGGATTTTGACGTGTTTGCCATACCCGGACTGGAACCGAGAATGGAGGCGCTGAGAGCGCAAATCCGGCCCAAATTGGAGGCGATCGCCGAAGCGGCGATTCCGCTGTTGGAGCAAACGATTGGAGAACCCTTTTACGTGCATGTGGCGAAACACGCCCGTCGCACCGTCAACCCGCCGGATGAAACATGGGTGGCTTGGTCGACCAACAAACGCGGTTACAAGGCGTATCCCCACTTCCAAGTCGGTCTCAGGCAATCGCACGCGTTCATCATGTTGGCCATGATCGAGGAATGCAAAAGCAAAAGCGCGTTCGCACGCGGCCTTTTGAAACAACTGGATGAGGTGTGGCCGACGGTACCGGATGGATTCGTCATTTCGGAAGACCATACGCAACCGGAAACCAAGGCAAAAAATGAACTGGGGTTAGATGGAATACGCCGTGTTTTGGAGCGATTGGAAAAGGTGAAAAAAGCAGAGTTTCTGTGCGGAGTCCTGTTGAATCGCCGCGATCCAGTTGTTCAGGACGGTCAAGCGTTTCTCCGTTCGGTACAAACGACGTTTGAACGCCTGTTGCCGTTGTACCGTTTGGCGGAAACGGCAGGGCACTGATCTTGTCGGGGATCCGGAATAAGTTCTTCGCTAACCTGGGGAAAACATGGCCCCCTTGCAGAAATGACCAGACACACCCTAGAAAACCGTTTTTCTGCCCAGCAACGAGTTGAGCCGAGAGCGTGTAGGTTCACCCGGTGTAAATGATGCTGAGGCGGAGAGACGGTTTTTTGTTGATTTTGTTATGAAACGGTTGATTTTGTACTATAACAGTACTATAATATATCTGAAAATTATATAACAGGCCCTGTTTTCAAAAAAAAAAAAAAAAAACGCTCCGTTCAACGGAGCGGAAAATCCTATTGCTACCCCCCGGGTTTCAACGAAACGACTGCAACAGGGCCTGTTGTTCTTCTTTTGGTAAACGCAGATCCAACTTAGCGGCGGCGACATCGCTTGCTCCCGACATCACTTCGTGGTATACCGGTCGCTTTTGTTTGTACAGGATACCAGTCACCGTCCCTTTCGTTTCGGCCAGCACGCGTAGGGCGCGATCGGCGTCTTCCGGTTGGTATTCCTCCAACTCATCCACGTTGACCAATTTTTCTTTGAACCATTCGTACGTATTGACTTTATTGAAGGTGACACACGGGCTGAAACAGTTGACCAGCGCAAATCCTTGGTGACTGATCGCCTCTTTGAAAATCTGGGTCATCTGTTTTACGTCACCGGAAAACGCTTGGGCCACGAAGCTGGCACCGTTCACGATCGCCGTTTCTACCGCTTTGACCGGCTCTTCGGCGGCACCTTGCGGCGAGGTTTTGGAACGGAAGCCCCGTTCACTGGTCGGGGAAGTTTGACCGGTGGTTAACCCGTAAATATGGTTGTCCATCACGATGTAGGTGATGTCGATATTACGGCGAACCGTGTGGACAAAATGACCCATACCAATGCCGTAGCCATCTCCATCACCCCCGGCGGCGATCACCGTCAGATCCTGGTTGGCTAGTTTCACGCCGGTAGCCATGGGCAAAGACCGTCCATGCAGGCTGTGAAAACCATAGCTGTTGAAGTATTGGGATATTTTTCCTGAACAACCGATTCCCGATACCAAGGCCACTTGTTCCGGCTCCAATCCCAACTCGACAACAGCTTTCTGCAAAGCCGCCAAGACGGTGAAATCCCCGCAACCCGGGCACCACGTCGGCTTGTTTTTCGTTCGGAAGTCCTTCATTGTCGCCATCTTACATCCCCACTTCCTGCTCCAGTTTGCAATGCGCCAAAATCTCCTCCACCGTAAACGGGTCCCCACTGAATTTCAAGCAGGATTGGATTTTGTTATGGAATCCGACGCGTGCACGGATCAGCTCCGCCAACTGGCCTGTGGCATTGTTTTCCACGACGAGAATGCGTTCTGCACCGGACAGATACCGTTTGACCATCGCATCCGGGAACGGTTTGACCACCTTAATCTGCAGGTGACCCACCTTTACTCCATTTTCCCGCAACTGCTTGACAGCTTCTCCGATCTGCGCGCGGGTGGAGCCGAAACCGACCAGCGTCAGCTCCGTCGTCTCCGAGCCGTCGTATTCCACACCCAACGCGGACGGGTCGAAGGCATCCAGTTTGCGCATCCGTTTGGCCATTTGTTGGACGCGGGTTTCCGGATCTTCGATCTCCTCGTTGGCTCCCTCATCGTGCTCGTTGCTCATCGCCACGAACCGGCCGTATTTCTGCCCGGGAATCGAGCGTTTGGAAATCCCCGACTCGGTGACGGCGTAACGGCGGTATTCGCCGGGTCCCAAGGCCAGCAACTCTTCTTCCGAAATCAATTCGCCCCGGTCGATGGTCACTTTTTCAAAATCGATCGCGCCAACCGGCACCGATTGTTTGGACATTCCCAGATACAAGTCGGTGGCCACAATCACCGGGCATTGGTATTTCTCCGCCAGATTGAATGCTTTAGCCGTGTAGTAGAAACACTCCTCCACCGTCGAGGGCGTCAGTACAATGCGCGGGATTTCCCCATGCGAACCGTAGACCAGTTCATTCAGGTCAGACTGCTCTGTTTTGGTCGGCAACCCGGTTCCCGGACCACCCCGCATGACATCGACGATCACCAAAGGCGTCTCCGAAATCCCTGCGAGGCCGATTGCTTCCTGCATCAACGACAGTCCCGGACCCGAAGTGGAAGTCATCGCGCGCACACCGGCATAGTTGGCTCCGATTGCCATAATACAAGCAGCAATCTCATCTTCGGCCTGCAATACTTTTCCTCCGTATTTGGGGAAATGCGCCAGTGCGGTGTACATGATTTCCGTGGCCGGCGTGATGGGATATGCCGCCAAAAACCGGCACCCTGCGGCCAACGCACCCAATCCCACAGCTTCGTTCCCGGAGAGAAACAAATGACCGCCGCCGTCTTCGGCCGGTTGCGGGTTGGGCAACTGTTTCAGCACGCCGTACCGTTCCATGGCAAATTCAAATCCGGCTCGGACAGCCGCCTTGTTGCTCTGTACCATGGATTCCCCTTTCTTGCCGAACCGCTCTTCGATCAGAGAGTCAAATGCATCTGCCGACAATCCGACGATCGCCGCAGAGACCCCGCCAGCCACCATGTTTTTCATAATCGGACTTCCCAGATCTTTGGCCATATTCGTCACGGGAACGGGGCACAGTTTTACCCCATCCGGTATGACAGGGGACTTCAATTTGCCGGAATCATAGATCAATACGCTATCTTCCGTCAGTTCATGGGCGTTTTCGTCGATGGTCCGTTGATCGAATGCGATCAAAATATCCAAATCGTCGCCATGGTATCCCACGGGATGATCTGCCACCCTCACTTTGTAGTTGGTGTGACCCCCTTTAATGAGCGACATAAAATGGCGATACGCAAACAGATAATAACCCAAACGGTTGAGTGTGGTGGCAAAAATGTCCCCGGTGCTGTCAATCCCTTCCCCCTGGGCGCCGCCCACTTTCCATGTCAATGTCGCCAAAGTATTCACCCCTTTACATGTTTATTCATCTCGGACACAAGAAACGCCCCATCCCTCGGGCTCTCCATCCCCCCCTACAGATGGTTTTATTATTGATGCTACTGAAAAGCCTCAGAAATTTCAAGTCAAATCACAAAAGTCATTTTTCATCATTTATTCTGTCAAAAAATCTCAACAAACGCAACTACTTCCACACCCATACGTTTCGGCCATCATCGCTCCAATCAACGCCGCGGACCAGCGCTTCGCCGATTATCAGCAAAATCCTGCCTGCTATATCCAACAGCCACTTTCTCGCAATCTTCACACATCTACTCACCCACGGGATTTCGATTCCGACGAAAAAAATTCCTCCCATCCTGTATTTTCTCTCTTCAGTTTGCGATCTGTTTTTGTTATACTTGCCGAGTGAATCTTTATGTAAAGGCAGGCATGTAACCATGATGCCCAGACAGTATCAAACACCGCTATTTACCAAGCTGAAAGAACACGCGGCAAAGAATCCAATTCAATTTCACATACCCGGACACAAAAAAGGGCATGGCATGGACCCCGAATTTCGCGATTTCATCGGCCCCAATGCGCTCTCCATCGATTTGATCAACATCGCGCCCCTGGATGATCTGCACCATCCGCACGGTGTGATCCAGGAAGCGCAGGAATTGGCGGCGGAAGCGTTCGGGGCGGATTACACTTTTTTCTCCGTTCAGGGAACCAGTGGTGCCATCATGACGATGGTGATGTCCGTCTGCACGCCGGGGGACAAAATCATTGTCCCGCGCAATGTTCACAAATCCGTGTTATCCGCCATCATTCTTGCCGGCGGCCACCCGGTATTCGTGCATCCGGCCATGGATGATCAGTTGGGCATCGCGCACGGCGTCACCGCCCGTGATGTGGACAAAGCCCTTCGCGCTCATCCGGATGCCAAAGCGGTGTTGTTAATCAATCCAACCTATTACGGTATCGCCGGCAATTTGGCCGAAATCGTCGATTTGGTGCACCGTTGGGACATTCCGGTACTGGTAGACGAAGCGCACGGCATTCATACGCATTTCCACGAACGGCTCCCCATGTCCGCAATGCAGGCCGGTGCAGACATGGCTGCCACCAGCATGCACAAACTGGGAGGATCACTGACGCAAAGCTCAGTCCTCAACGTCAAGGGCAACCGTATCAATCCCAATCGGGTACAATCAATCATCAGCATGTTGACAACCACATCTACATCATATTTGCTCTTAGCTTCGCTGGATGCGGGGCGACGTTTTTTGGCCACGCAAGGTCACGCTCAATTCGAGCTGGCGTTGAAGTTGGCCGATCAGGCGCGCAAACGGATCAACGAAATCCCGGGCATCGTCTGTGTAGGCCGAGAAATTCTCGGTACGGACGCCACATATGACATGGATGAGACCAAGTTGACCATCCATCTCAAACATTTGGGCATCACCGGCTATGAAGCGGAAAAATGGCTGCGTCAGAACTGGAATATCGAAGTGGAACTGAGCGATTTGTACAACATCCTGTGCCTCATCACCCCGGGCGACTCAGAAGAGACGATCAACATATTGGTAGAAGGTCTGCAGGATTTGTCCCGGCATTTTTATTCGCCCGACCGGAAAAACGGCGGTCCGATCCGTCTGCCGGATATCCCGGAATTAGCGGTATCACCGCGGGACGCGTTTTATGCGGAAACGGTCACCGTTCCGCTGGAGGAGTCGGTCGGTCGCATTATTGCCGAGTTTATCATGATTTATCCCCCGGGTATCCCGGTGTTGTTGCCCGGGGAACGCATCACGCAGCAAAACATCGACTACATCCGTGAACACTTGGAAGTGGGATTGCCCGTCCAAGGTCCCGAAGATCCCGATATCCGAATGGTGCGCGTAATCCGCTAAAACCCACCCATGATGAACGGGTGGGTTTTTTTTATCATTTTCGTCGGATGAACCATTTCCCTTTCATGTAAAAAAGAAACACCACCCGTGACGGGCGGTGAGACCGCTAGCTCCACTTGCATCTATTTCGTCAAGTGCAAAGATCGCTGTTAGGAAAACGGCCACGCTCTTTCAGAGGAACGGGTCCGAATCTCTCGTCGGGTGTCGTGCTTTACATCAGAGCCCACATGTCAACAGCCGGACTACCTGTATTGATGTATGGTGAATCCTAGTGCTGTTGGTTTCAGGTATTCAGTCACGCGGTTTGCGATGCCCTACGTTGTCCGCGCTGTTTTTCCTCACCGCATCCAGGACATTTGCCGTACAACACACCAGTTTTCTCGGCTTCCGTGAAGGCGATGATCTTGTCGCACGTTTGGCAGACAATCACTTCCATGAAAAATCCCCCTCACGCGGAAATGTAACCGCTTCAATTAATGTGTCACTATTAGTATAATGTGATATCATATTTATGTCAATGCCCCTTGAATGATTAGGCTTATTTCACCAAAATGAAACCGCGAGGCACGGGATTGATTCACACTTTCTCCCGTTATACCTCGCGGTCGGTTTCACTCCTGCGATGAGCGGCACTATGTGATGGTTCAACCAAATCAGACATGACGGTCATCTCCGTTTAATGCTCGGCCTCGGCTTCCAAGGTCAGTCCCGGAAGGTTGTTACTGAAAAAGACAGCCAACTCCTCCGCTTCTTCCTTGGACTTCAAATTGTACACCTTTTGCAGATATTCCAGGTTCTCCACATCATCTTGTGACAACAGAGAGGAGCGTCCCGTCTGCATACAAACGACCAATGGCTTTCCAAAAAACATGTTGGTATACACGATCCCGAAATCATATCGACCGTGTTCCGAAACAAATCCGACAAAACGCACCTTGACTTGTTCCGCTTCATCGTACAGCCGTTCATAGAGACTCATGCTGATCTCCTCCTTTACAAAAGTCTGTCACGCCAAAAGGAAGCCATATCTTTTATAATATGTCTCTCCATCGGAATTGATACTTCCGTTGAGGAAAAAAGCGGTATCTATTGACACAAAGACAGGGTTAGGGGTGTATTACCCGTTTCTCGTAATCTTCAAACCTGCTCAGCCTTCTCTCATAGAGTCGGATACAGGGTTGAAAAGATAGGAGTGAGGACTTCTGATGGGGTCTGATCAAGGCCGTGGAACCTGACTGGCGTTCACGACGTGATCATTTGCACTCTTCCGACTTCGACTCAAACAAAGAAGCCAATTCACAGAAAAACGCGATATCCTCCTCATCGATCTGGTCGCTCGGCTCTCCAACCACCACCAGCTCTCCAATTAAGTGATGGCCACGATAAAACGGGACGAACACTTCGATGCGCTTGCCCCTCTTTTCCCGGACGACACCGCCCCGGGCAGCTGCCAGGCTGTGAAGTCCTTCACCGAAACGAACCCGGTAGGGATACGGATTGGCTCCTGCATAGCCCAGACATTCAAACATGTACGGCTTGGTGAGGTAGATGCCGACAAATTGATATGCCTCCACTTTTTCATACAAACATTCGATAACAAAATGGTACAGTTCTTCGATTCCTCCGTCCATTTTGTCCGACATGACACCGATTTCTGAGCGGAGTTCATCCAACAGGTCCGATTTTCGCATGCACATCTATCCCCCATCGGACACTGAAAGTTAGATATTAGTGTATCATAAGGGAGTGTGCAAGACAACATATTTTCACAATATTTTATAGTTTTATTACGAATAAACCAATGTCCGTTTTTTGTGGAATGGCATGATTCTGATTTGTTTGTTCAAATATCCCGGAACGTGCTAAGATGATTATGTTGCAGGAGATGGAAAAGACCAACATATGGCAGAGGTGACATGTATGAACCAAGTAGCGACGATCCGCCTGGTGGAAGGTTCGATCCAATCGAAAATCGAGTTGCATCAGGTGAGGGAACATCTGGAACGTTACCGGAAGATGAGCGCCTATACTGGTCAACAGTTGGACTGGGACTACGCCGCTGCTGCGTTTCCGTACCGGATCGAGGAAAAATCCAAAGATGGACGGTCATGGTTGGTGTTGACGGGTACCAATCCCAACCTGTACAAATACTTGGTAATCGGTGTGGTGGAACCGGATCGGATCCAAATCATCCTCCCCGCCGATTCAACCCATGGAGACAAAGCCAAAGCCAACGAATTGTCCCGGTATCTCGCCCGTTCCCTGAAAGCTGAACTGCATCTGTTCAACGGACGGGTCATGTATTTCTATCCCAGAAAATAGCGCATGCAAATCCATCATTTTCTTCTCCTCATCTGTTTGTTCCGTGGTAAAATAAGAACAAACGTTCGTGAGGAGGGGACGGAATGACTGCCCGACGCACCGTATTGTTGGCCGATATGAATGCCTTTTACGCCAGCGTGGAGCAGATGCGCAACCCACATCTGCGCGGACGCCCTGTCATTGTCTGCGGTGATCCGGCCCGTCGGCGCGGCATTGTGCTGGCCGCTTCGTACGAAGCAAAAAAATACGGTGTGAAAACCGGGATGGCCGTTTATCAGGCCAAGGAGCTGTGCCCCCATGCCTGTCTGGTCCCACCGCGCATGGAACGGTATTTGCAAGTATCGGTACGGATCGTCGAAATTCTGAAACAATTTTCGCCGCTGGTCGAACCTTTTTCGGTAGATGAGGCGTTTGTGGAAACCACCGGATGTGAAGCCCTCTTCGGTGACGGAAAGACAACGGCCCGGCTGATCAAGGAACGTATCTTTCGGGAAACGGGTCTCCGCTGCTCCATCGGAGTCGGTCCCAACAAGCTGATGGCCAAGATGGCTGCAGGGTTGGAAAAACCGGACGGATTGACCGTGCTGACGCCGGAGGACCTCCCCCGTCGCATCTGGCCCTTGCCGGTGATCGAGTTGTTCGGTGTCGGGCCGCGCATGGAGCGGCATTTTCACCGGATGGGGATCCGGACGATCGGTGATTTGGCCCATGCCGATCCGGAACTGCTGCAACACCGCTTCGGTGTGATCGGACGCGTGTTGCACCAATCAGCCAATGGTATCGATCACAGCCCGGTCGATCCCCATTCACTGGATGAAAACAAATCGATCGGACATCAGTTCACCTTACCCCGAGATTACGAGACCGAGTCGGATATTCGTGTCGTCTTGCGGGAGCTGGCGGAGGAAGTTGCCAGTCGGGTACGCCGAGCGGGTGCCACCGGACGAACGGTGTCACTTACCTTGAAGGGGATGGATTTCACTTCCATTCACCGCTCGTATACCCTGCCGGAACCCACCAACATCGGGCGGGTGATTTTTGAAGGAGCCTTGCATCTGTTCCGCCGGCATTGGAACCATGCTCCCATTCGGCTGGTGGGGATCAGCCTGGGAAACTTGGAACCGGAACGCAGCCTGCAGCTGGACCTGTTCGGTCGTACGGCCAAAGACCAACAGCTGGCTGATGCGATCGACCGGATTCGGGAACGGTTCGGCACGACGAGTATTTTATACGCCCGTTCACTCACACCCGCCAGCGTTTTCTATGACCGCGCGGGCAAAATCGGTGGCCACCACAAATAAAAAAGCGCACCCTTCTTCATTGCGGGTGCATTGTAGGATCGAAATTACTTATCATTATCCGTATCGCTTTCCGGTTCTTCGCTCACTCCATCCGAATACCTCAACCAGCGCCCAGCAACGCATAGACGCCCAGTGCGAATCCCGTGCCCAATACGCCCCCCATCACCACATCCGTCGGGTAATGGAGCGCGAGATACATCCGGGATAGACCAATCAGACAGGCCAACGGCAACCAAATGACTGCCGACCACGGCGCATGGAGCACAAACACGGTGGCGATGGAAAATGCGGCCGTCGTGTGCCCGGAAGGAAAGGAATAGTCCGTCAAAGCATCGGGAAACGCATACAACTCACTCAATCGCAAATGAGGGCGGATGCGGGGAAGATAATGTTTGCAGGCCCGTACGGCCAAGTGACTGCCCGCCAGTGCAGCGAACCCCTCCACCGCCCATTGCTTCATCGAAGAGGAAGTGAACAACCACCAGACAACCAAAAACGTGATCGTGCAAAAAGCACCGCCCAAATGGGTCAACCGGCACATCAGCCAGTCCATCACCCGAGACTTCCACTGGCGGTTGACATAACACACTAACCAAACATCCATCCTCTGAATCCGATGGACCAGACGTTGCATCTGTCGCCCAACCCCCGTCAAGCGTCTTCCTATTCAGCCTAAACGACACAGATGAAGAAATGATAAACAACATGTGAACATTTTATGGAGCCTAGTTCAACGATTGAACACCTGCTCCAAGATGTACCGGCGCTCAGCCGGTGTGAAATACTTCCAAAACCAGTCCCCGTAAATCAAGAGATCCAGATGCAGGTGAAGATCATTGACGTTGTGTTCCACTCCCGAATGCGTGCCCGAATTGCCGACATAGCCGATCAGTTGACCTTTTTTTACGTGTTGTCCCACGTAGAGGCCATCCGCAATCCGGCTCAAATGAGCATAACGGGACATCACGCCTTTGTCATGCTGAATCCAAACCGTCCGGCCCCGCATCTTATCCAAAATGTACTGAGGTGTCTGTCCATCGTTTTGCTCACCGATCCGCAACAAACGATTCCGCTCGGCATCGGACATCTCTCGATAATCCTTGTCCGCCCTGACCACGATTCCGTCCGCCACCGCATAGACGGGGGTCTGGGAATCGATCTTCACCCCGCACGCATAACCATACCAGTCGATCCCTTCGTGTACACCATGACGATACTTCCGCGGCGCCCCCGGCAAATGAGATTCGCGCTCACTCACTTTGGCTCCCCGGATGGGTGGTTGCAGGAAAGACAAATATCGAACCATTTGGGCGGGCGAAAACGACGCGCTCGGATCTTTCATTGGAGCCGATTGAACCGGCACCGCATCCCTAACACTGATCCAAGCAGTGGTTCGTTGGAAGCGGATGGTTTTTCCCAAGCCCTCTTTCAGAGCAGACGAGGGAATCCACACCTCATTTCCCCAAACTTCAGGCCGTTCTGTCATCGGCAGGTAGATTCCGTTGCGTTTCAACACAGGTGCCGATCGCAACATCTCCAAGACCGCATTGCCTTCACGGATGGTGATGATGCCTTCCTTGGCTTGGTAAGAGACTTGAATATGTAGCCGTTTCAGGTCGTTCAAACGAAAATAGACCGTTCCATTCACCGACCGGAACGGCAAAGCGACTTCGGAGGAGGAGCGGTTGGCTTTGGAAGCAGGTAACCGAAAAATCGAGGAATGTTCTTCCACCTGTTGATGCCATTCCCGCACCCATTTACGCCACCCCGCGTCGTCCCCCTGCTGTGTGAACACGATCAACAACACCGCCAACAATGCGGCTGCGATGAGGACGATTGGTCTTCCCATGACGGTCTCCCTCTACTGTTTTCAAAAGATCCCCTACATGGACAATCCCATTGTACCACACGACTCGCCCACACCTTCAAGATTGGGGGATGTTTTTCACACAATAGAAAAAACACCTCTAAACGAGGTGTTTTTGGTGGGCAGTATAGGAATCGAACCTACGACCTCTTCCGTGTCAAGGAAGCGCTCTCCCTCTGAGCTAACTGCCCAAGTGAAAGTATTCATACTGGTGGGCCCAACAGGACTCGAACCTGTGACCAATCGGTTATGAGCCGACCGCTCTACCAACTGAGCTATAGGCCCATTGAGAATGGCGGAGCTGACGGGACTCGAACCCGCGACCTCCGGCGTGACAGGCCGGCGTGAACTCCAACTTCACCACAGCTCCATATTTGGTTGCGGGGGCAGGACTTGAACCTGCGACCTTCGGGTTATGAGCCCGACGAGCTACCAACTGCTCCACCCCGCGTCATCTCTTCATTTATGTCGTTTTCGCTGACGACAACTATAACTATACAACAGGTCCGAGAGGAATGCAAGAGGTTTTTTTATTTTTTTTTCCGAACCTCAGTTCTGTCCCACAAGTAACGTACGCCATAACGACCGCGCCTCGATTGAAACACTTCGACTTCGGCAGGGCTGTCGTAGCCGTAGACCCACCAATCCTCCTGGATGCGGGCGGCCAAACAGCGTGCCTGAAACCGCGTATCATACAATTTGGCCCAATAAATCCAGCAAGACATCGGTGTTCCCTCCTGCGGATGAACTTCTTTAGGTATTGTGCCTAAACCTCGCTCTATTCATGCCACAAGGGCAAAGGCACATTTTTTCCGCGGAGGATACGAAGACTCGTCTTGGCGCATAAGATATAGCACAAACGGTTCCCCCGTTTGTTTAGGCCATCTGATCTGCCATTGGACAGATGTTCCCTCCTCTAATAAACCCGGGCGCCAGGTAGCGCTTGGGTCTTTTTGATGCGGAACAAAAAAGCCCCGCGCTGTTTCACGCGGAGCAAGGCTATACATTTACTTGGATGGAGATACAACCGCTTTTTCCTCTTCATCGCGCAGCCGGTGCGCCAGTCGGCTGGATGCGGCGGCCGCCACGCTGGCGACCAAATCGTCTATAAACGTGTGGACAGGACCAGATCCATCTTTTTTCGTATCCAGTTGTTTGATCAATCCGATTTTTTGTTTGTCAAGATGACCAAAAGTGGTGACAGCGATGCTTCCGTATCCCAACACAGACCCAAGGGCCAGCGTTTCATCGCATCCAAACAAGCCTTCATCCGTTCTCACTAAGGTTTGAAGGGGTTCTGACAACATCCCCTTTTCCGCCAACATATCCAATTCAGTTCCCACGAGAATGGCATGCTGGATCTCCCGTTTTTCCAATACGGCCCGTACGCTTTCCACGCATAAATCCATCGTCAGGTTTTCGTTGTAGGGAGCTTGCATCTGATATACAATTTCGGCAATCCCTTCGATGGTAACGCCGCGTTGTTGCAGTCGTTCCATCGCCGCCTGTTTCACTTCCCGGCTGTGAACACGTTTCACGATCCGGTATCCCTCCTCTCCTTCTCCCTTGCGGGAGCCTATGTTCATCATAACACACACCGTGATCAACGTGTACGCGCGAAATCTTTCTTTCGCAGCACTTTATCAGCAGTAAGAAAAGAGGGTATAATGAATATACATCGTGATGCATGTCCCCTTGTCGTCTTTATTCGTGTGAAATTTCAGAAAGAAATACACCGCAGTCGAGGTCAGCTCTTGTAAATTTGTCAAAAGGAGGGAGTCCATATGAAATATGGCATTGCGATATTCCCGCAAAAACACGTCCAAGATTTTGCCAACTCCTACCGCAAGCGATATGACCCGCACTATACACTCATCCCACCGCACATCACATTAAAAGAAGCATTTGAAATGGATGAGGCCAAAGTGGACGAGGCGGTCGACCATCTGGAAAAGGTGGCCAGAGAGTCTCAGCCTTTCGAAATCTTTTTTCATAAAGTGAGTCACTTCCATCCGACAAACAACGTTATCTACCTGGCCGTGAAGAATGATCAACCGCTCCGCAAACTGCATGAAAAAATCAACTCCGGTATTCTGTATCACCCCCATCGCTTTCCGTTCACTCCTCATTTGACCATCGGGCAGAATATGTCCACCGACGAATTGCATGACGTTTATGGGAGTCTGCGGATGCGTTCATTGGATCTACATACGGAAGTGGACCGTTTTCATCTGTTGTATCAGCTTGAAAATGGCTCTTGGAGCGTGTATCAAAGCTTTCTTTTGGAAGGGTAGTCGTTCGACGAGATAGGTGGTTCCCTTTCAACGGTAAGACATGAACAGGGCAAATGCCCTGTTGAGACTGCTGACAAAGGTAGCAGGTCAGCAGTCTTTTTTTGTCGAAATTTTTGTCGAAATTATATTAGCGAGGTGATCTTCATTGGATGTCAAAATAAGATGTGCTAACGTTTCAGACGCTGGCTATATAGCAGCTTTGTCAGGCCAGTTGGATTACCCCACGAGTCAAGAAGTAGTTAGTATCTGGTTACAGCGGTTTTTGAATCATAAGGATCATGCTGTTTTTGTCGCGGAAGTTGGCCAGAAAATTGTGGGTTGGGTACATGCGTATAAGACTTATTATTTATATGGACCTGTATTTGCTGAAATTGGGGGGATTGTAGTAGACAGTAACCATAGAGGCACTTCAGTTGCACAACAATTAATGCAAAGTTGTGAAGAGTGGGCGAAAAATAACGGCTGTGCTTACGTTCGTGCACGTTCAGGTTCTACTCGCTTAAGAGCTCATGCATTCTATACAAAAATTGGTTATGAACAGTCAAAAACCCAAAAGGTATTTACGAAGTACCTTATTTAATCGAAATCAAAAGATAACCAAGGGCAAAGGACGGAATCATATGTTTCAAACCCACTCCACCCGGCAAGGCAGTATTGAGTTGGTCAACATCGAGGATTAGGTGCCACAGGATCACTTGTTGCGGAAGATCGACGCCACCATCGATTTTTCGTTCATCGCGGAAAAGACCCGACCGTTATACTGTGAGGACAACGGGCGTCCCTGTGTGGACCCGATGATGTTGTTCAAAATGTTGTTCATTGGGTATTTGTACGGTATTCGTTCCGAACGGCGTCTGGTGGAAGAAGTGCGGGTCAACGTGGCATATCGCTGGTTTGTGGGACTTTCCTTGACGGACAAGGTGCCGCATGCCACCACATTCAGCCAGAACCGACGCCGCAGGTTCAACGGAACGGCCATCTTCCAAGAGATTTTTGACGAGATCGTCCTACAGGCCATCAACCACGGCTTGATCGAGGGGAAAGAATTGTTCACGGACTCGACGTTTTTAAAGGCGAACGCCAACAAGAACAAATTCAGCCGTCAGCTGGTCCGTCATTCCACGGAGAAGTATGTGGAGGAATTGGATCGTGCCATCGACGAGGATCGCGAAGCGCACGGCAAGCGGCCGTTAAAAAAAAAAAAGACACTCCTGAGGTAGAAAAGGAAATCCGCGTCAGTACCACTGATCCGGAAAGCGGCTACATGGTGCGGGAAAGCAAACCGGAGGGGTTTTTCTATCTGGATCACCGGACGGTAGACGGCAAACACAACCTCATCACGGACGTGTACGTGACACCGGGAAACGTACACGACGCCAAACCCTACCTAGCTCGACTGAAACGGCAGAAGGAACGCTTCGGCTTTGAAGTGGAGGCCGTAGCGCTGGATGCCGGATACCTGACGAGTCCGATTTGTCATGCCTTAAAAGAGCAAGGGATCTTTGCCGTCATCGCCCATCGCCGTTTTCACCCGCAAAAAGGATTGTTCCACAAATGGCAGTTCAAGTACGACGTTGAGCGTGACGTATACATATGTCCGGGAAAACACGAACTGACTTACCGAACCACTAACCGCCAGGGATACCGGGAGTACAAGTCCGATCCGCAAACATGCCGGGATTGCCCGTTTTTATCCCGGTGCACCCGTTCGAAGAACCATGTGAAAACCATTACCCGTCACGTATGGGAAGATGCCAAGGAGTGGGTTCGTCAAAACCGGTTAAGCGAGCGGGGAAAAGCGCTCTACAAGCGAAGGAAAGAGACGATCGAGCGGAGTTTTGCAGATGCGAAGGAACTGCACGGACTTCGCTACGCACGGATGAGGGGGCTTGCCAGAGTAACGGAGCAATGCCTCCTTACTGCCGTGTGCCAAAACATCAAGAAAATGGCCTTGCTCCTCTGGAAGAGGAGCAAGGGGCCCGAAGGCGGGCCCTTTCTCCGTGATCTTTGTCCGATTTTCTCTATTTTCTTCCAATCCCTATACAAAACCCAGCTGTTTTTCCGCTGGGTTTGTCAATAGCCTCAACAGGGCAAATGCCCTGTTTTTTCTTTTTTGATCGGATTTTTCCTGTTGCATGCAGCGGAGGATCGGGAATACCAATAACGAGTGCAAAGGAGGTATTTTCATCATGAAACAGACCGAAACCGACATCCGAGAGGCACGGACACCCGAAGAACACGCGGAAGTACAACGTATCCGTCGCAAGGTGTTTGTTCACGAACAACAGATGCCCGACGTCATGGAAAAGGATCGGCATGATGAGTCCGCAATCCAACTGTTGGCTTATGAAGCGGACCGGCCGGTCGGCACTTTGCGCCTTCGTTGGATGGATCCAAAAACGGCTAAAATCGAACGAGTGGCGGTGCTTCCGGAACTTCGCGGTACCGGGATCGGCCGCTCGATGCTGGAATCTGTTGAATCTTACGCAAAGCGGAAAGGGGCCAAGCGCTTGGTGTTGAGTGCCCAATGGCATGCACGACCGTTCTATGAAAAATTGGGCTACCGCACCGAAGGAAAACCTTATGAAGAGCTGGGCGTGAAACACATTTGGATGAATAAAAAGCTGGCGTAACACTTGACCGGAAAAACGGGCCCGGCATCGATGATGGAATCATTTACAGGGGTTATGGAAGAATGCGGGTCATCCGCACTCATTTTTACTTTCTTGCGGCCGATTTGAGCCGTTCCACCTGTTTATAGACCACCGTCTTCGTGCCGATCGGTGCATGAAACATCGAACCGTGCCGTTCACCATGAAAATCGGATCCGGCGGTAACAATCAACCCGTGCCGTTCGGCCATCTCCCGGTACCGTTCGGTGCGCTCCTCATCATGATCGGGATGGTACACTTCCAATCCCACCAAGCCGTGGGCGATGATCTCCTCCACCAACTCATCGTTCTCATACAATCCAGGGTGAGCGAGTACGGGAACACCTCCAGCTTCCTTGATCAAGTCGATCGCTTCAAACGGGGTGATCCGTCTCGTGGTGACGTAGGCCGCTCCATCTTTACCCAGATAACGTTCAAACGCCTCATCCATCGAGCGAACGATCCCCTTGTCCACCAATAATTCGGCTATATGAGGACGGCCGATATTCTTCTCGGGTGAGGCGCCTCGCTTTTTGGTCTGCACCTCTTCCCACGTGATCGCAATGCCCAATTCGTTCAACTTCTCAATGATTTTGCGGTTGCGCTCTTCCCGGGTGTTTCGAAGGGATTGCAACCTCTTCAAAAACCATTCCTGCTTCGTATCCACAAAATACCCCAACACATGAACGTCCTGCCCGTCGGCCAACGTGCTGATCTCGATTCCGGGCACCAGTTCTATACCCAGATGGGCCGCCGCGGCCGCAGCTTGAGCCACTCCGCCTACGGTATCGTGATCCGTAATTGCAATTGCCCGAAGTCCCTTATCTTTGGCCATCCGTACAACCTCTTCCGGGGAAAAAAGCCCGTCCGATGCTGTCGTATGTATATGTAAATCCGCACTCATGATTCAACACTTCCTCCCGATTCCAATTGACTTAACCAACCCAAACCATGGCGTTGCATGAACACGCGCCATGGCAAATGGGGTTGATCTAATTTCTTTGTGGCGTAAACCCGTTCCAGCCAACGTCGCACATCGTCCGTCTCTTCTGGCGACATCATCCGTATTGGTCCGATGGGCAAATAATGGACTCCCACTTTGACCGGTCGGGCCATTACAGATGCCCCTTCCTGCCATCCTTCTGTCGGCCAATAACGAGGATCGGCAGTCAACGGTGGTAAATCCGATGCCATTTCTTTCAGAATCCAGTCTTCACCTGAACGTGTCAAGAAAAAAATAGAGTAAAAAGAAGCGATCAGTGTACTCGCCCAGATCAATCGGCTTTTTTTGTCCAACCATGTTTCACCGCCGGCGTCGAGAAACTCTTGAATCAGTCGCCGATGTCGGATATTTATATAATCCAAGGCATACCAGATACGAAATACCTGTTCAGCCAATCCGGACAATGCTCCCGGCTGATCCGGTTTCTGACCGGTTAGTTGTTGAAAGATATGGCGGGCACGCACTTTTTCACGCATCAGCGTTCGCTTTTCCGCAAATGTCAGCACATCGTCCAACAGCCGGTAAAACTGTCTTTCTTTTTGCCGCTGGCGGACTCTTCTCCACCGCAAAAAATCAACATGGTGTTCCTCTTTAGACAAAAACCGATCCCCTCCTCTTTTCATCATACCCTACTTTACGCCCACATAGGACGAAATCGATTGTTCATTTACCATCGTATGACGGGTGCACAATAAAAAAAGCGGCCCGTTCCCCTTGGCCGCTTTTTCACCTTTCTTCCATCGTTTGGCCCAACGATTGATCCCAATCGTCCAACAACACCGGATACACCGCTTCCACGCGATGAAGTGATCCGTCGCTTGCGACCGTTCCTTTCAACCAAAACCGGTATTCCGACCAGTTCGGCGGAAAGCCCCGCAAATTGAGCGGCAACCACTTTTTCCCCACTAACAGCACAGGGCCGGACGGCGGAACGGCCAACAAATAGGTACCTGTCATCGTCGTTTCTTCGACTGTTCGTTCTTGAACCCCATGTTGCACTAGCCATTTTCTCACCTCAAACGCCAAGGGCAATGACTGGATCAAGGAAGGATACACTTTACGGTAAGCGGCATACACGGTTTCGATCCCTTCGCCATCCAACCAGCGGAAGAGATGTTTGATCGTGTTGAGAAAAATCTTGGCTTTCACCGCATTGCCGCCAACACGGTCGACATACCAAACACCGCAAAAATGGGCGAGCACATCTTCATTGAATCGGGACCAAGTAAACGATTTCCCAAAATACAGGGAAATGTATTCCACCAAGTACTCCAATGAGCGTGTAAACAACTTCTGTGTACGCGGTTGGTATTCAGAGACCGCATTCATAAAAAACAGCTCCAATTGCTGGGTGACCAAATCCGGAAGCCCTTTTTCTTCTTCTTTCAACGACGGCAGAGAAGGCAGGGCACGGACTTCAGCAGTTGGAGCCACTTCTTCCCGAGAGGCCTGTGCGGTGGAGAGCTGGTCCCATTCTTTGGCACGATGCATGGCCCAACCCAACACATGCAACCCGTTTTGCCGCCAGAACTCCCGCTCTCCTGCCGGATTCCGGGGCACTTGTTCCTCCAGATGCATCAAGATCTCCCCTCTCATCTGTTGTGTAAACGCGGTGTAGGGGCCAAACAATTCGTAGCGATTTCCCAATCGAGAGAGACGTCCGATCAACACATCACCTTTATGTAAAGGTTCAAATACCTTGGTAACGTACGTTTCCTCACCAAGAATCGGTCGGAGCAACACTTCCCGATCTCCGGTGTGACACACCTCGTAGCATCCGAGATGAACATCCCGCAACTGATCGGCCACCTCCAACCGATCCGCTTGCAGATTCGTCGTCTCTCTCCATACATCAATCGGCCGACGCCCGTCGACACACGGTGCGTCCAGCATCAACCAAAATCGATAAGCATGAGTGAAATGCGAAGGGAGAGGTTTGTTGGATGGAAAACGCAGAATCTCTTTAAAGCGTTCCTCCCATTTTTTCTCTTCTTCCCTCGAAACGTGTCGTCGAAACCATTCCGTGAGATCCTTAAGGATCTCGTTTTTGACCTGGATTTCCCGCTTTTCACGAAGTTGTTCGGCCGCCTGAATGGCCACGACACGTTCGCAACATTTTTTGTATTTTTTTCCACTACCGCAGGGGCATGGATCATTTCGACCAATCATAGTTCACACTCCAAAAGGATATTCCTTACACTCAGTATATCGGAAATGGGTACAAGAGACAAAAGAAAATTGCAAAAAAATCCATGAAATGACGTTACAGGGAAGCATTGCAGTCCACTCTCGACAATGTTCTCCAGAAAAAGAAAACCTGCAGCAACTTTGCTGCAGGTTCCTACGTCTAATCTTTTAGAATGTAAATCGTCACATTCCGACGACCCCATTGGATTGCATCCTGCTCCGAATCGAAATACAGATCGATGATATTCCCTTTGACTGCGCCACCAGTATCTTCAGCCACACCCACACCGTAACCTGGGATATACATTTTGGTTCCCAGTGGAATCACATCCGGGTCAACCGCGATCGTTCCGTGATGAGGGGTGGTCCCGGTCGCAGTTTTGGCGTTGCCGGTAGAAGTGTATCCTGTCGCTTCCACGTCCATCGTCTTTGTATACTCCATACCGGCAATTTTGGAAGAACCGTGTTCTTCGGCCACTTGCGTGTCCTGTTTTTGTTCTTCCGGTATCTCTGTTCCAGTCCCGACGGCGACAAGCATATGTACTGGAAGAATTTCTTCGATTAAGCGTTCATCCGTTACCAAAGGTTTGCCGTTTTTGTAGATCAGTGCCACTTCGTAAATCCTTTTTCCGTTGACGCCTTTTTTAAGGACTTGCTCTTTGCCTTTTTGCAATTTGGGGTCTTCTTTTTTCACCGTCTTATACGGCGTGAGTTCCACTTTCTTTTTGATCCGTTTTTCAATCCGGTCTACGACCAGCAACATGTTGTCGGTGATTTTGGCATTCAGCGGGGCGTTCACCTGATCCCAACGATTCAGCTGAATATGGCGCTCCGCCAAAAACTGCCCTACCGTGGGTTGCTTCGTCGTATAGGTTCCCGAGTTTTGGCCTCCGACCTCCAACTGAACCTTGCATTGGCACAGCAGTTGGACTTTTGCATTGTCGGTCAGTGTCTGGTTCCACGGAATACTGGGAATATATTTCTTTTTCAGTTTTTGGATGTCATACCCTTCATTTTCCAATGCTTCTTCCAATGTGCCCCCCATCACACTGGTGACCAAGGGGTGATCTTTATCGCTGAAGGTGATGGTTACATCTTCTTGCATCGCATAAACCAGTGTTCCGGAAAGGAGCAGGATGGACACAATCCCGATTCCGATCAGAAGGATTTTTTTCATCCAACGCCTCCTTTACTGAAAGTACCCAAAAACACGTTTACTATTATAGCAGATACGACAGATGTCCAGCCATGAAAATTTTCCCCGTGATTTTCCATCTCCTTACTGATGCTACCGAAAAACTAGGATCTCTCACTTATCCTTCAAAATACTCCTGATGAAAAATCGGAAACAAAAATCCCGCCCATACTGAGCGGGATTTCTACACAGCGGATGCTTCATTTTCCTCTTATCAGGACGAGTCTGGTTAACTTTTCCCAGCTCGTTCTAACCGCGCCTACAAGAAGCACACCTCGTTCCCGGAGGCGCTGAAAACATGGCCCCTGAACCTGATTCATTAGTTTGTGCTGGTTATCGTGTACACATTGCTTTCCCGGCTCTCTCCACCTGCATTCAACTCATGACCGCTCCACCCCGGAGCCCAGGACGCGGGCAGTCGATCCCATTCCTGCGCTTTCCGGGTCTTCGTTCAGCCGGGCTTAGTTCTTCGCTCACCTGGGAAACAATACCTCTTTAAGGAAATGACCAGACACACCCTAGTCAGCCACAGTGGCATTTCCACGCGAGCTACTTTCCGCCCCTTCGCCATAAGAGCGAGGAAGCTGCGCCGGCGGAATCGGCGATTCTTCATACTCCGATTTCTTTTCCAACGGTTGCGGCTGGGTCGGCGGCACTTTTTCCGATTCCGGTACCTGCCGTGGCGCTTCGGGTACCGGGTGCGGCTTGTTCCGTATTTCTTCCGGTCCGTAAATCGACACGGTTAACCTGCCGTACCGGGCATTCGTCACAATCAGTACCGGTTGATTCAACTGATTTTGAAACCGGAAATCGGGTCCACCCCACGAGACGGTTGCATCGCGGCCGATCGGGACATAAGTTACCTCTTTACTGTGACTCACTCGCTGGATGATACGCAAACCCGCTTGGTCGACAGCGTTGAACAAGGTACTGGACGTTTGACAAATGCCTCCACCGATGCCTTCTGTGTACTCACCACGCACAATGATCGGCGCCGGTTTGAAGCCACGGGCTTCCGTACGTGGTCCGACCGCTTGGTTGAAGGAAAACACTTCCCCCACATCCACCACATGATAGTCGATGGCTTTGGCTGACAACCAAATGTTGTGTGAGCGATTGGCATGATTCGGATTGTACAAGGTGGAATAACGTCCGATTCGTTTTTCTTTGATCTGTTCCAATATTTCCGTGGTGATGGATGGAAACAGCGTTCGGTACGGTATAGGCTGAGGTCGGTTGACGTATTCATGAATATTGTCAAGCCAGTCGTCAATTTTCTGTTGATCCAGTTTACGACCGTTCCGGTGAGGCTGAATGGTTCGGTCGACAAAACAGGCGTTTCGCGGTGCTTGGTATACACGTTCCTCAACCTGTTTTAACCACTTATGGAACTCTCCTCGGTTCAACGTCGTCGGATCGATACCATCATATCCAAACCTACGCAGATCCACGGACCATCGTTGTCCATCCGTTTCCAAAATGAACATTTGCGGTGTGGGGGCCGCTTTTGGATGTGACTGGCCCGACTTCAGAGGTTCCTGGGCGATGCCACAGCCATACACCAACAGCAGCACCACCGTGATCATCACCGCTCGTTTCATGGTGATCCCCCTCTCTTCGTCTTTTAGTGTGCATCATTCACTGGAGGATACTTGAAGAAATAATCACCAATCATCTGTGACAATTCCGCCATTCGTTGTTTCGATTTGGTGACATCCACCTGAGTATAGGAAAAGAAGGGTATGATAATACAGAGATCATAAAGGAGGGAAACCGCGTGGACGGATTGACGATCAGTCGGCTGTTGACGGCTGAAACGCTGGGTTTTCACATCATTTGGGCAACCATCGGTGTCGGCTTGCCCATTTTTATCTCCATCGCGGAAGGATGGGGGATTTACCGGAAAGATCCCCACTACATCCTGATGGCCCGCAGATGGACACGCGGGTTTGTGATCACCGTCGCCGTCGGGGTTGTGACGGGTACGTGCATCGGCTTGATGCTCAGTCTCTTGTGGCCCCGGTTCATGCAAGTGGCCGGCAATACCATCAGTTTGCCCCTGTTTATGGAGACGTTCGCGTTTTTCTTTGAAGCGATCTTTCTCGGCATTTACCTTTACACTTGGGACCGTTTCCGCAAACCGATCTATCACTGGCTGACATCGATCCCGATCATCATTGGTTCAACCATGTCGGCTGTATTTATCACGACAGTGAATGCTTGGATGAATACACCGACAGGCTTTACGATTAAAAATGGTACGTTGACCAATATCCGTCCGTTGGAAGCCATGTTGAATCCAGCAACACCGACCAAAGTGGCACACGTGCTGTCTTCCGCTTACCTGACAGGAGCGTTTCTGCTGGCTTCCATCGCTGCTTATTCCATTTTGAAGGGACGTCAACACATTTATTTTCAAAAAGCACTCCGATTGACGATGGTCTCCGGATTTATCCTCGCCATCGCCACCTTGATCGCCGGGGACCTGTCCGGAAAATTCTTGGCTAAACATCAACCGGAAAAACTGGCTGCCGCCGAATGGCATTTTGAAACACAACCACATGCACCGCTTATTGTAGGCGGCATTCTGAACCCAAAAACATTGGAAGTCCGATACGGGATTGAGATTCCGTCGGCTCTGAGCATTTTGGCAAAGGGGAGCCCTTCTGCGGAAGTGATCGGGCTGAACGATATTCCACGACACCTCTGGCCGCCGCTGTATGTACATTACCTGTTTGACATGATGGTAGCGATCGGTTTCTACCTGATTTTCATCTCAGCTGTATTCCTCTTCCTCTGGGCAAAAAAAGGATGGAATGAATGGCACCCATGGGTGATGCGCGGCATACTCGCCGGTGGTCCCTTATCCTTCCTCGCCATCGAATTGGGTTGGATCTACGCGGAAGTTGGGCGACAACCATGGATGATCCGTGGGATAATGACGGTAAAAGAAGGCGTGACCACATCGGAGCACACACTGCCGGTGTTTTTGATCTTCACTTTCCTCTACGTAGCCCTGGGCATCATCGCTGTGACCGTATTGAGCCGTCTGTTTCGAAACAAAACACCGGAATCGGAACTGGCTGACCGCAACATCATTCTATAGAAAGGGGGGTGAATGACCGTGCATTTGGAATGGATCGGGATCACGGTGCTGTGGACCTTTTTGTACGGCTATTTGATCGTGGCGTCCATCGACTTTGGAGCCGGATTTTTTTCCTATTACAGTGCGGTAACCAAACAGGAACACATCATCAACCAGATCATCGACCGATATTTATCCCCTGTGTGGGAAGTTACCAACGTGTTTCTGGTGTTCTTTTTCGTCGGATTAGTCGGTTTTTTTCCTGAAACGGCGTATTACTACGGAACCACCTTGTTGCTCCCCGGCGGAATCGCCCTTTTGTTGCTAGCGATCCGTGGTTCGTTTTACGCCTTTGCCAATTATGGCGCGCGGAAAAGCCGGTTGTATTTGTTTCTGTACGGCGCAACCGGACTGTTTATCCCTGCCTCTCTGTCTACGGTGCTGACCATATCCGAAGGGGGATTCATCCGCAAAGAAGGCGATGATGTCATCTTTTTACCGGATCGGCTGTTGACCAGCCCGTATTCCTGGTCGGTCGTCTTCCTCGCCTTGGTCAGTGTACTTTACATCAGCGCCAGTTTCCTTACGTTTTATGCACACCGTGCAGAAGACCGTCCCGCCATGGAGCTGTTGCGTAAATATGCACTCGCTTGGAGCGGACCGACGATTCTGGCCAGTTTCCTCGTCTTTGTCGGATTATCTCAGCACAATCCTCAGCATTTCGCCAAAACGTTGGAGCTGTGGTGGATGTTTGCCTTATCCCTGCTTTGCTTCCTTGGAGCGGTCACCCTGATCTGGAAGCGTAAAGCGCTGGGATGGGCGTTCATCCTCGTCATGCTTCAGTTTGCATTCGCGTTCTACGGTTACGGTATCTCCCACCTGCCATACCTGTTGTATCCGTATGTGACGATTCACTCCGCATTGACCAACTCCACGATGGGAGTGGCGTTGGTGACCGCGTTTATTGCTGGCCTGTTTTTGCTCATTCCGTCATTGTATCTCTTGTTGCGCTTGTTTCTGTTCAATGCAAAATACGTTCGCGGTGAAAAAGGAGGCCCCCGCTCTTAAAGTGGGGGCTGGGACTACTGACAAAGTGGTCGTGGTCTAGGTAGCCATTCGTGATTTCGGGTGCACTGTTTTCCTTCTCGCTCCTGTTGCTCTAAGGTCGCTCGTGGGAAAATGGCCCATTTAATTCCTGGCTTTTCTGTCGGACTTTGTCCTCCTCTGGTTTCATTCTCCCTCGGACATCACAGCACCCTTTCAAATCCGTCCTGAGCGACGTCCAGCCGTTTCCACCAATGCTTCAAACAATCTTCGGGAAAAAGCGTCCGTCTCTGCCATGCATTCGGGATGCCACTGTACGCCCACGACAAACCGGTGTCGCGCACTTTCGATTGCCTCGATCACACCATCGCCCGTCCGTGCGGCAACCCGCAGCGGAGAGAGGACTCTGCGAACGGCTTGATGATGAAAGCTGTTAACCCGGACAGTATTTTCCTTGGCCAAACGATGCAGCAAGGTGCCTTCCACGAGCTGAATCGCATGCGTGGCATGGTAACGGGGTGATCGCTGACGATGCTGTAGTAGACCCTCGCGTTGAGTGTACAAATCTTGATACATGTCGCCACCCACAGCGATGTTCAATACTTGACATCCCCTGCAGATGGCCAGAAGCGGTTTGTCCCATTCCAAGAAAAGACGGATCAGAGCCGTCTCCATGCGATCCCGTTCCGGCACAATCTCTCCCAAGCCGGGTAACGGTTCTTCCCCGAACAATGACGGATCGATATCCCCTCCGCCGGTCAACACCACGCCGTCTAAGCGATGAGCCATCTCAGTTACGACCTCCGGATCTTCACAGAACGGAATCGCCACCGGTATTCCTCCTGCGCTACGGACCGCATCGCTGTAATCGCGTGACAACGTCTGCACCCGTTCTTCCCTCAGGGACATCGTCAACCCGATCAACGGCCTCATATTTCTGCCCCCTCCCCTTTTGATTCAATCCGGTATCACTCATTCAATCGCTGTTTCAATATACGCATCTGCAGACAGCAACTGTACTGCGGGAATGGCCGATTCAAACAAAAAACAACACCGGTGTATCCGGTGTTGAGACTCCCATTTATTCTGCTTGGCGGGTGGGTGCCCGATCTTCAAACAAGTATTTGATGGAGTAAATTCCCGCCACCCCCACGAGGCTATAAATGATCCGACTGATGATCGATGAATCGCGCGTGGCGTCTCCTCCAAAGATGGCGGATACCAAATCCCATTGAAACAGTCCGATCAGCAACCAGTTCAAAGCACCGACAATCACCAATATGAAAGCCAAACGGCCCATCATGATCCTCCTTTCTGCAATTCAGCTTCAGTATTTCAATATTTGTGGGGATGTATAACAAAAAAACTCCGGGATTCCGGAGTTTGTAGAGATGAATTCTCAAGCACCTTGTTCCGCTTGTTGTTTACGGCGATATTCTTCCGCCAGCTTATCAATCTCTTTCTTCAGTTCCTCCACCATTTTCTCTTCCGGGATTTTGCGGATGATCTTTCCATGTCGGAACAACAATCCCTCTCCGCGTGCACCGGCGATGCCAATGTCGGCTTCTTTGGCTTCCCCTGGACCGTTGACCGCGCAACCCAAGACGGATACCTTGATCGGCGCTTGAATTTTGGAGATGTATTCCTCAATCTCATTGGCGATACTGATCAAATCAATCTCAATGCGCCCACAAGTGGGACAGGAGATTAACGTAGCGGCATTGGCGGCCAATCCGAAAGCCTTCAGCAATTCCCGGGCCACTTTCACTTCTTCCACCGGATCAGCGCTCAAGGAAATCCGAATGGTGGAACCGATCCCCATCGCCAACAGCGCTCCCAGGCCGGCGGCGCTTTTCACTGTGCCCGAGAACAAGGTTCCCGATTCGGTAATGCCGAGATGGAGCGGATAACGGAACGTTTCAGCCGCTTTTTTGTAGGCCTCGATCGCGAGACGCACATCGGACGCTTTGAGCGATACGACGATGTCGTGGAAATCGAGCTCTTCCAAAATGCCAATATGGTAGAGGGCGCTTTCGACCATTCCCTCTGCAGTCGGATAGCCGTATTTCTCCAAGATCCGTTTTTCCAATGAACCGGCGTTAACCCCGATGCGGATGGGAATGCCCCGTTCTTTTGCAGCCTTGACCACCGCTTCCACTTTTTCGCGTCGACCGATATTACCGGGGTTGATCCGGATCTTGTCGATACCGCCTTCGATCGCTTTCAACGCCAATTTGTAATCGAAATGAATGTCAGCCACCAATGGTACGTTTACTTCTTTTTTGATCAACGGAATGGCTTCCGCAGCCCGCATATCAGGCACTGCAACACGGACAATCTGGCAACCCGCTTCCGCCAGTCGATTGATTTCCTCCACTGTTGCTTTGACATCATGCGTTTTGGTGGTGGTCATGCTTTGAATGACCACTTGATCATTCCCGCCGATTTGGATGTTCCCAACTTTAACCGGTCTGGTTTCCGTTCGATGGAACATGGATCTGATCGCTCCTTTGTATCGATCCGTCAAATGGTGGCATTAGGAAAATCATGGATGAGTCCTACATTCCACCTATATGAGTATACCATATTTCAAGCTGACGAAAAGGGAGCCTTTTGGCTCCCCGTAAACAGCTCATCAAGTTTGCAAACAGACGCTTGGGTGCGTCTCATCAATCCCTTTTGTCCGAGGTTAGCTAGCCTGTTTCCCTCACGGTTTCACATCAGCTCCAAGGTCGTTCATGGAAAACGGGCCGCCCTATCGTGAGGTCTACCGCGTTTCACACCGTTTGTCAAACATCCTGATGATCAGGTGATCAAATTCCCACACGTTCCTGGACTGCGCGGTATACTTCTTCCACCGTCTGCCCCTTGACACTGATCACCGGTGCGCCCGTATCAATGTTTTGCATGCCCATCACATCTTTGTCCACACCTGAAATCACACAGCAATCGCAAGTGTCAAGCTGGGTCGACGCGTTCAAAGGAACGACTTCATAACCATTGTCTCGCAAAAATTCCTGTACGTGTTTCAAATGATCTTCCACAGCGATGCGTTTCGCCATGACGGACACCTCCTTCATGGACCATAGGTTTTCACATACGGTCCCGGGATATGCGGTCAAATTTATGGTGCTGCGATTATTACGAATCAGCCTGACGAACGTAGGCGACCAACGCGACGTCTTGCTGCAGTAAGCGGTGTAACTCTTGCTCCGCCTGTGAGATCATCCGCATCACATCCGGACGATCTTCCAGGTTGACCAATCGGTACCCTTTCTTGCTTTGATCATACGTGTTCATGATCTCCTGATCCGTTCCTTTCCTTTGTTCATCATCATGCTCAACGAGATGGGAAGCATGCCGAACCATCGCACCGTCCACGGTTCCTTCTTTTTCTGCAATTGTTTGCGTTCCTGCCTCGGGGTTTCCACATACCAGATCATCCGTTCCAACATCATGCGTACCAAATCTTTGGAAGACAAAAACAACACCCCCTACGGTCTTAGGATGACCGCAAGGGGGCATGTTTAAACGCGACGTCCATCTCCCTACGCCACCACTGTTCAATTTCCTCCGCCACTTCAGATGCGGTTCGGCCCGTGGTCTCCACTTTCCAGTCGGCAAAATCGTATTTACCCGCCCGCTCCTGCATCAATTGTCGGACACGCTGTTTCAGATCTCCATGCAACAACGGCCGATTGGTATCACCTGCCAACCGTTGGCAAATCTCTTCCGCTGAGGCTTGTAGGCAAACCACCCAACCGCGCTGCTTCATCCGTTCGACGTTTTCATCTCGGAGAACGATGCCCCCTCCCGTGGCGATCACTCGGGGGGCCTCCGCCAACACTTGAGACAACACTTGTGTTTCGATATCACGAAAGCCCTGCTCACCCTGTTCCTTAAACAATTGGGTGATGGTTTGTCCCGTGGTTTGCTCGATCATACGGTCGGTATCCGTCATCGGAAGTCCCAGGCGTTCAGACAGCGCCCGTCCCACCGATGTTTTGCCGGTCCCCATCATGCCGATCAAAATCAGGTGCTGTTTCATTTGCTCTGTGTTCTCCTTTGATGCTGCATCTGCATGTATCACTCACTATATTACTTGATTGCTCTGACGTCTGTCGAATGGGTTCCGCATCAGCGTGTCAACGACGTTGGGTTATCGTTCCCATCGGACGATGGTCCATCTCCGGTTTTCCAGCACAGCGCGGACGGTTTGTACGATCCCGTATCTCCGCTCTCCAACGGCAGTCACATTCCAATACCCAGTCGGGCCCGGTTGGGCCCGGACCCGCACTTTCGTCCCATCCCAGGTGAAAGAAAGAGTCCCTCGAACGGTTCGCCGTTCGGCCAGCATCAACTGAATCCGGGTAATCCCTGTTTCCGCCGCATATTGCGCCTGTGTCATTTCCCACTGCCACATCGTATCATCCCTGTTGTCGGCAAAACTGCTCACAGCAGCGGTCAGCAACAAAAAGAGCATCATTGTAACGGCCAATACCATCGGCAACGCGAAGCCGTTATGCCGACTACGGCCTGTCTGCAGGTGCGCGACATCGGATAAACGTAAACACTTCCAGGTCGGCATACCAGTTTTGCAATCCCACCTCTACCTTCACTCCATCCTCTACCTGAACGAAAGAAAGGAAATACACTTCGTGCAACATCACAGTAGTCCCGGAAAAGAAACGATCACCGGGATGACGAACATCCCGAATCACCGCCGTTTTTTAACTGGTAACACACGATGCTCCCGTCGGGGCGATCCAACCATAACGCACCTTCCGTTCCGCTACGAACCCTGACAGATCCTCCCGCCATCGTATCACCACTTCCGACTCCAGCAAACGGGAATAAATCAACCTTTTACGGAGAGTGACCCGAAACATCGTCTTGGCACGGCTGATCTACATCTTCTTGTTGAACGGCGGCACGACCCGTTCCCGTTGGAGGCGTTCCATTTGTTCCTGTATCAACAGAACGGCTTCAAAACGCTGATCCTGTGCCTGATGTCGGATGCGCAACTCTGCAAATGCCGGAATGGCCGTGACAGCCAACAGACTGAGGATCATCAGTGCCGTCAACACTTCCGCCAACGTGAAACCACGTTCACTCCCAAATGTCTTCACGGCGCCGTCTCCACGCAGACACGCTCCGATGCCACCTGAACGATCACCATCCCCCGGACCGTGTTCCCCTCCAACAGGTGAATTGTTCCGCCCCGCACCTGCCCGCTTCGACGGAATACCAAAATCCCGCACGGATAATTGCTGACCAGTCGGTATCTCCGCGGTACCTCACCTGTCCGCCATACGTTGGAACCGGAGCGAATCCGATAATGCCGGCCATCTTTCATCAACTGTACAACCACCTCCCGTTCGCGGCTCACCGCCCACCGCTGTGACATACGCAAATCCGATTGCAGACGGGACAAAGTCATCTCCCGATCCACCCGTTCCCCGATTTGCGCCGCGGCCGGAATGGCCAACGCGGCCAACATCCCGATGCATGCCAGGGTCAATGCCATCTCCAATAAAGTCCCTTGTCCCGTATTTCACCCACCATGATCACGTTGGGATCTTGGCGGAGTACGGCGCGCAAACCCGCAGCGAAGGTGAAGCCCGCTTTCGGGTGAATCTGAATCTGGTTTACCCCCGCCATCTGAAACTCCACCGGGTCTTCCAATGTCACGATATTGGTCTTGGGGCGGTTCAACTCGCGCAACATCGCATACAGCGTCGTCGTCTTCCCTGATCCGGTCGGACCGGTGACCACGATCAATCCATGCGGTCTGGCAATCAAACGCGACACCCGAGACAGCTCCGGCTCGTCCATTCCCAATTCAGCCAACAGCCATCCGTCCGGACGATCACGCAACAAGCGGAGTACCACCTTTTCCCCGTGCACGGTCGGCATCGTGGATATGCTCACATCCACCTTTTCACCCCGATGCCGGATCGTCATCGCCCCATCCTGTGGTAGGCGTTTCTCCCCGATCCTTTCAAGCGGGACACGTATCGCAACACCCACTCGGACAGAATACGGTCAACCACTGTCAATAAACCGTCGATCCGAAACCGGATGCGCAAACCGTCCCCCTGTGGCTCCACATGAATATCACTGGCGCGCATGTCAATCGCCCGCTCCAGCAATTTCGCAATCGAAGCCGGAATATCCATCTCCCACCACCTCACCTTTTATACCCAGACACCCCCTTCTATTCTACAAATTTCATCATTTTCCTCTTTTTTACGACAATTATTGCTGTATAAAAATACCTTCACTGTGGCAATATATCTGTAGCTAGTGAAGAGTGACCTTCTGATTCTCAATATGAATGTGATGGGGAGTAGCCAAGCGGTAAGGCAACGGACTTTGACTCCGTGATGCGCAGGTTCGATTCCTGCCTCCCCAGCCATGACAAAAGCCCTCGAGACGCTGAGACGCTCGGGGGCTTTCTTTTGGGACGATTGGTGAATGGTTGGGGGAAACCCCGTGATTTTGCGATTTCTTTCCTTGATTTACTATAGACGAGAGAGTGTAGAGCCAGTATGCTAGAAAAGAGTCGGGAAAAGTAGAAGGTGGTGATTGCCAACATGTCCATCATCGCATGGATCGGGGGCGCCATGGCGATGGCGATCGTCACGCTATGGATCATCGCTCGTCGAAACACGTATAAACCGATGGTGAAACATGTGAACCTCAAAATTCCTCGCCCGGTTCTCGCTTCTCCATTGATGATTCTTCATTTAACCGACTTGCACATGGAGAAGCTGTCGATTTCACCCCAAGCGTTGCTTGCGCAAATCGGGGATACGAATATCGACTTGATCGCATTGACGGGTGACTACCTGGACACTCCGCGGATGACTGACCGCTTTCTGGAATATATGGACGTTTTGGCTTCATTGAAACCTCGTTACGGAATGTACGCAGTATTCGGCAACCATGATTATTGCATCGAAAAACTTTTGCCTCAGTTGAAAAAAGAGATGGAGAAGCGCGGCTGCTCCGTACTGCAGAACGAACACCGTACGCTGCAGTTGGAAGACGGTGTTCGGCTCAACATCATCGGTGTGGATGATCATTACACCGGACGCAGTGATTTGGCTCGCGCATACAAAGATGTCCCGGACGGCATCAACCTCGTGTTGACACACGATCCCAACATTGTACTGGAGATGGCCGATTATCCGTTTGACTATCTGCTTTCCGGTCATTTCCACGGCGGACAGATTCACTGGCCCAAACCGTACCATCTGAAAAAGATGGGACAACTTCCGCACCTTCGCATTTTCCGCGGACTGCATTTTTACCAGAACCGTGCATACTACATCAGCGAAGGACTGGGGCAGACGGCCCTCAATCTCCGCCTGCGTTCCCGTCCGGAGATTACATTCCACACTTTGAATACACCGACAGCTAGTTAAAAGTGGTTTAACTTGGCAGTTAACCGATCCGAAACATTCGGATCGGTTTTTTCCTTCACAATGTGTTCAGGATCACATCCGCCGCCCGCAGAGCAGAATCCGGCCTACCTAGCTGAAGGGCCTTTGCGCGCATTCGCAGCCATTGAGTATGATCTGTTTGCATGGATTGCATCTGTCGGGGAATGGCGGAAGGAGAGTCCTGACGAACCGCCACCCGCTGATGCAACAGAAAACGAGTGTTCCGCTCCTCTTGGCCGGGGATCGGACGGCAAATGATCAGCGGTAGCCCGGCGGCCAACGCTTCGGAACTGGTCAATCCTCCCGGCTTGGAAACAATCCAGTCTGACGCGTTCATCCATTGAGCCATCCGGTCCACATATCCCAACACGCGCACTTGATCCGCATCGCCGAAACGATTATTCAACCGTCGAAACAGGGATTCATTTTTTCCCGTCACAACCACCAACTGCACCTCTGGCCAATCGCGACAAAACGATGTCAAGCACGCTTCCATCGGCCCCAAGCCAACACCCCCGCCCATGATCAGCACCGTCAGACGATTCCCATCCAGCCCCAGCATGTGCCGAAGCTCGGACTTGGCCGGTTGTTGCACGGAAAAAGCAGGATCGATGG
This sequence comes from Polycladomyces subterraneus, assembly GCF_030433435.1. Taxonomy (NCBI): domain Bacteria; kingdom Bacillati; phylum Bacillota; class Bacilli; order Caryophanales; family Thermoactinomycetaceae; genus Polycladomyces; species Polycladomyces subterraneus. The sequence continues at coordinate 131,122 of NZ_JANRHH010000047.1, read as the reverse complement.
GAATGCCCGTGACATGAATCCGGCTGGGAGAGATGCCAAAACGCTGACGCAGGCGTTGTTCCACTCTTTCATGGGCCACAAGATAAAAATCGATAGTGGGGTCAACCCAAAAACCGTTAACATCGAAATCGGTGATGGCCGCACCCAATGCAAACGGCCGCTTCATTCTTTCCTTGATTCTGCCCATTGCACTTAAACATAACGCATGCGTACAAACCACGGCACGGGGTTGTACTTGTTCGACCCAATCTTTGAGCCGCTTGGCCACCACTTTCCCCAACGGCGTTTTGAACCAGTGGCTCAGTTCCCCTTCTCTTCGGTATGCCGCTCCCCACAGATGTGGTGCATACTGCAGGGTGTGAAGATAACATTTGCGGACCATCTGCTCCAGAGAAGGGTTGACCAACGGCAGACCGCAGGCGATTTCCGTTTGGAGCTGGGGAGCCGCGTATGCCAGCCCTTGTTGAATCGCCTGCGCCGCTTTGAAATGACCGTTGCCGCCGATCTGTTCTGTCAAAATCAACACTTTGTCCGTCATGGCTCCTCACCATCAAGATAACGCCGAAACAAGCGCGCTTTGGAAATGTAGACTCGTTTGGGGACCAAGGGGCTATTGCCCGTTTTCAGCCGCTTCCATCCTTCGGGATGGCAATTGGACAAAATGAATTTAAAAAACCAGGTTTTGTAAGCGGCATACCAAGTGTCGGGCAGATCCGTCACGTCAAATCCCAGGTGTTGCGATCCACGGTGCAAAAATGTTGTTCCCATCAATACCCTGATTTGACCCGATCGCGGATGATCGGCAACGAAACGCGCCAATGCGGGGAGTGATTGGCGTACTTCGGTCAGCACCCGCAACGCCATTTGGACGTCGTCTCCTCTATAACGACGCAAGATGTGAGCCAGCAAACAATTGTGCAAATGCAATTTGGCATACCAGTCCCCCCGATGTAAAACCACCCCGTCGGATGTCGTCAGCGTCGGTCCATGATACGGTTTGATCACCACACGGAACAGGTTTTGATTTTCCCTGTCAACGTACTGCAAGCGGGTACAGTGATAATACAGTTGATCCCACATACGCCAAGCCGACAATAAACCGCCACTCATCCCACCAACGCCTCCGATTCGAACTCTGCCCTGTTAGTATGGATCGGGGACGTAAACGGCATGCACACACAAAAAAAGCGCTCCGCAGTCGCGGAACGCGAACCATTTTTTTTCATTTGGCGGCACGTTTGAGCGCGCCACCGGCAATCACGACCAACAGAGCCAAAGCGAGCGGCACTGCCCAGGACAAAGCAGACACTGACTCGATGAACTGTTCATGGATGATGGGATCTTCCACGATCAACTGTCCGGCGGTATATCCCAAAATGGCGGAGCCGACATATACCAACCATGGCAGTTTGTTCATCATCACGGCGATGATCCGGCTTCCCCACATGATGATGGGGATACTTAACATCAAGCCGAACAGCACCAGCCAAAAATCGCCGTGCGACGCTCCCGCGACCGCCAGAACATTATCCAAGCTCATCACGACATCGGCGACGATAATCGTTTTGATGGCTTCCTTCAATCCCCGGCCGACATGGACTTCCGTCTCGTCATCCTCTTCGGAGACCAGTTTCACCGCAATCCACAGCAAGATCAATCCACCGATGGACATCAACAACGGGATATTCAATAAATAGGCGGCAATCCCGGTCAAAGCGACGCGAAGCACAATGGCAGCACTGGTACCGAAGATGATCGCTTTTTTTCGCTGTCGTTCAGGGAGCGCTCTTGCCGCCATACCGATAACGACGGCATTGTCCCCACTCAATACCAAGTCGAGGATGATGATATTTATAAATCCAATCAAAAATTGTGTATCCAATCCGACTCCATTCCTTCCCGTCTTGCAAGGTTTAGACTTTGATAGATTCCCCCCATACGATATCATAAACTAAGATGTAGTTGTACCCTACAACAGGAAAAGGAAGGGGAACCTGATCATGAAGCTGTCCCGTCAGGAGATCGGGAATGCGCTGACCCGTTTTCCGGGTTGGGGTTGGGAAAACGAGGCATTGGTCAAAACGTTCTCGTTTTCCACTTACATGGAGGGTGTCCAATTTGCCGTACGTGTAGCCGAAGAAGCCGAGCGCCTCGATCATCATCCGGACATGCTGATCAGCTACCGGACCGTCACCCTCACTTGCACCACACATGACGCCGGTGGCGTGACAGAACGTGATGTAGCATTGATCGAGCGAATTGAGCGGCTGCTGTAACAAGGGGACTGCTGAGTGTTTGACCAATCACCTTTTGAGTGTAGAGTAGAGTGGGGGTTTCGTGGTGCAAGGGATGCTGCCGAACGCGGTGATATTACAATCATCGTTGATGTTCTGAGTTTTTCTTCAACAGTAGTCACGGCTGTAAACGTTGGAGCCCTGATGTTCCCACATCCACCACCACTGAATGATCAAGCCAAGGCTTTTGCAGACAAAGTGAAAGCTGAACTGATTTTCGGCAGAGCTGAAGCAGCCAGGCTGGGAAAACCTTCTTTATCTCCTGTATCATTTGACCCGTTCATGCGGGAAAAAAATTTGTTTTGTGCTCCTTAAATGGAGCCGCCTGTTCCTCCATCGCATCTAAAGTGCCTGCTCTCTTGATCGGCTGTTTGTTAAATGCCTCGGCAGTCGCCAAAGTTGCCAACCGACTCATCTTGGAAACGGGAGCAAACGTTACGGTTATTCCATGTGGTGAACAATGGAACGATGTCAGAATTGGAGAAAATCGGCTCAGACCATCAATTGAAGATTATTTAGGGGCGGGTGCCATTCTCACTCAACTAAAGGGCAATAAATCCCCGGAAGCTCAAGTTTGTATGGGCGCGTTTCACTATACCAAATCAAATATAAGAGAATTACTTTGGGAATGTGGCAGTGGACGCGAATTGCGCGCACGAGGATTTGGAAACGATGTAAGACATTGTTCTTAAGTCGATATTTATCAGGTTGTTCCGATCCTGCATCATGATCATTTTGTCGATGTTTTTCGTTCATATGCATAGAAAAAGGGGCCCGATTTCCCGCAAAGGAGCGTGCCGCTTCGGCCGGGATTACGGGTCCCTGATTTGTGTGCTTTCCGTTCAATATTCCCCTGGAAGATGACTTTCGCGTTCCACTCATTAGGACCAAACACCGGGATCAGAAAAACGTAAACTCTTCCTCCCGTTTGTCCGGTGACAGGTCCAATACTTCCGTCGCATCCACCGCTTCCTGCACCAGCCGATCCACGTCGAGATGGGATTCCATCCGCTCCGTCGTGTTCAAATCGGGACGGGTTTTCGGTGATTTGGGGAGAAAAACGGTACAGCAGTCTTCATAAGGCAAAATGGAGGTTTCATAGGTACCGATCCGTTTGGCGATGTTCATGATCTCCTGTTTATCCATACCGACAACGGGGCGCAGAACCGGCATCCGAATCACGTGATTGATCGTGTACATGCTCTCCAGCGTCTGACTGGCCACCTGTCCGAGATTTTCACCCGTGACCAGCGCCAGTGCTTTCTCCTTGTGAGCGATTCGCTCGGCGATGCGGAACATCATCCGGCGCATCACTGTCACCGAATACGATTCTTCGCATTTTTGTCGGATCTGCGTCTGAATTTCGGTGAACGGCACCACATGCAGACGGATTTTTCCTCCATAGCGGGTCAGAATTTGCGCCAGGTCGATCACCTTTTGTTTGGCCCTTTCACTTGTGAACGGATAGGAATGGAAGTGGATCGCCTGCAATTCAGCTCCACGTTTCAATGCCAGATACCCCGCCACCGGCGAATCGATCCCACCTGACAAGAGCAGTGCCACTCGACCGCTGGCTCCGACGGGCAAACCGCCCGGGCCCGGAATGTCATCACCGTATACATAAGCAGCTTCGGCGCGCACCTCCACATGAACGGTGAGTTCGGGATGATGGACGTCCACTTTGATCCCGTCTACATTTTTCAGTACGTAACCACCGATCAGATGGTTCAATTCCATCGATTTGTACGGAAACGATTTGATGCTTCGCTTGGCGGCAATTTTAAAAGTAGCGGGGCGCGTTTGCCGCTCGCAGATCAGTGCCACGGCTGCTTGTTGGAGCGCCTGAAGCTCTGTGGGGACGCGCTTGGCCGGGCTCACCCCGACAACACCGAAAACTTCCTGAAGCCGCTCCACGACAGGCGGATGAGCTTGTCCGTTCAGCTCCACCAACATGCGGCCATACGTCTTTTTCACCTTTACGTCTGGAAAATCTTTCAACTTGTTGCGGATATTCCGCAAAAGGCGGTCTTCGAAATCAGACCGGTTCTTTCCTTTCAACGCCAATTCGCCATATCGAATCAAAATCACATCATATCCCATATGCGTCGCACCCTCACGTCATGATCTTTTGCAGTCGGGTAACCACTTGACACAGTGCCTGTGCACACCGTTCCACTTCTTCTTCTGTGGTATGATACCCCATGCTGATGCGGATTGAACCAACCGCAGCAGCCGGATCCAGCCCCATCGCCAACAGGATGCGGCTCGGTTTTTCTCCTTTGGAAGAACAGGCTGATTTGCTGGAAACGAACACATTTTCCTCCTCCAATGCGTGCACGATCACTTCCGAGCGTAGCCCTGGGAAGGAGAAACTGACGATATGAGGCGCACCGCCTTCAGGAGAAGGGTCACCGTTGACCCGGGCACCTTCCACCCGGCTCATCACCTGTTCGATCAAGTCCGCTTTCCAGCGTGCCCACCGACGAACCGCTTCTGGTTGCCGTTCTTTGGCCAGCAGTGCCGCTTTGGCAAAACCGGCGATACCAGGGACATTGTGCGTCCCGGAACGAAGTCCGCCTTCCTGTCCGCCGCCTGTCAAAAGCGGTGCCAATGATACCCCCTCCCGGACATAAAGGCATCCCACACCCTTGGGACCGTGAAACTTGTGTCCGGATAGGGTCATCAGATCCACACCCCATTCTTTGGGCCGCACATCAATTTTGCCGAACGACTGCACCGCATCCACGTGGAACAACACTTTGGGATAACGTTTCAGCAGTTTCCCGATCTCAGCGATCGGCTGAATGGTACCCACTTCGTTGTTGACGTGCATGACTGTAACCAGAACCGTTTCGTCGGTGATGGCCGCCTCTACGTCCGCAGGACGCACCCGGCCGTACGCATCCACCGGCAAATAGGTGACGCGCCAACCCCACTCTTCCAGCTGTTTGCACACACCGTAGACGGAAGGATGCTCCACCTGGGTGGTAATCAGGTGGCGCCCCCGATCACGGTATTGGAAAGCTACACCTTTGATCGCCGTATTATTCCCCTCCGTTCCACCGGAGGTAAACACGATCTCCCCGGGGGATACGCCCAGTGTGCGCGCCGTCGCTTCACGGGCCTGGGTGACGAGCCGTTCTGCCTTGGCGCCCAGTCCGTGAAGCGAAGCAGGGTTTCCGTATATGTTGTTCATCACATCAACCATCACCCGCACCACTTGATCGTCAGTCCGGGTGGTGGCGCTATTGTCCAAATAGGCCATCTCATTCATCCTTTCGCTCACGTCCGCATTCCCCCCGTACCGGGTCCGTGAAACTACAACCATATCCCTGTTGCTCCGCAACTAGTTTCCACATGGGTCATTTTATTAGCTTACACCTTACAGACGATCGGGGCAACTGGACTTGCGCACGATCAGTTCCGACGGCAACAGGATCTCTTTTTTGGTTTGCGCCTTTTCAGGGTGTTCCAAACCCTCGAGCAATAATTCCATTGCTTCGACACCCAGTTGGTAGGAAAGGATGCGGACACTGGTCAACGGCGGATGGGTATATGACATGATCGGCGTGTCATTGAAACCGACAATGCCCAGCTCATCAGGCACATGAACCCCCTGCTCATGTGCATAGCGAAGAGCGCCGAGTGCGAGCAAATCATCTGCCGCCACAATGGCATCAAACAGTACCCCTTTTTCCCGTAAATGATACATCGCCTGGGTTCCGCCCTCCTCTGAAATCTCTGCCACTTCGATCCGTTCGGGCACAACCGGGATGCCCCGCTCGATCAGCGCTTGTTTATACCCATTCAAACGATCCACGCTGACCACCAAATCCTGTGGTCCACTGAGATACGCGATATGGCGATATCCTTGATCCAACAGGTGCAACGTTGCTTGATACCCTGCTTTGACATTGTCGTTGTTGACGGATCGGACAGGTTGATCCGCACTGCGCCCGATCACGACAAATGGGGCGTCTTCTTTCACCAACGCTTCGATCAACGGGTCCCGTACCCGTGAAGTGGATAGGATCAACCCGTCGACCCGTCGCTCCCGTACCAGTTGCAGACACTTTTTCAACTCTTCTTCCGGGGTCAGGCTGATCGATAGCAAGATGTTGTAATCCTTCTCCTGTGCCACTGCGGACATCCCGCGAATCGCTTCCGGGAAAAACGGGTTGGAAAATACCTGGTCCGCACGCCGGCACATCGTAAATCCGATCGTATGGGTGTTGCTGCGGGCCAGGCTCCGGGCGATTGCATTGGGCACGTATCCCAACTGTTCCATCGCGCGACGCACGCGCTCTTTCGTCTCCTGGCTGATCCGGTTACTTCCCGCGATCACGCGTGAAACCGTCGACGGCGACACACCCGCTTTTTTGGCGACATCCTTGATGGTAGCCATGACGATATCCCCTTTGTTACAGCTTTTGCGCAATCGTTTTCATTGTTATCATTATACACAATCGGGGACCATTTTCCTCGGAAATCTTCATTCATGTGAAGTTTGTCCTTTGCCCTCTGCTATAATATTGGAACTCCGAAGTGAACCCATGGATCGACACAAATGGATTGAACCAGCTTCCCTCCAATACCGGGTGGGATTCTGTGCAACCGCCTGCACAGACAGGGAAAACAGCGACCATCAAGAAAACGGGTTGAAATAAATCATACTTCGATATTTTATCCCCATGATCATATGGATGTTGAATTACTCACTTCAACCATTTACAACCCCACTTTTTCATTTCCCGGAAAATAGGCTTTAGGTCCAAACCTTTTTCCGTCAGTGCATATTCCACTCTGGGCGGTATCTCTGGATATACCGTGCGAGTGACGATACCGTGCCGTTCCAGTTCCTTCAAGCGGACGGACAACGTTTTGGGGCTGGCTCCCTTAAGCGATTGCAGCAGTTCTCCGAAACGCTTGGGCCCCTCAATCAAATCGCGCAAAATGATAAACGACCACTTGGCTCCGATCACATCCAACACTTCTTCCACTGAACACTGCATCCACTCCGCATCCATATCTGTACACGCTTCGTTTTTGTTTTCCGTTGGCTTGGTTTGTTCCATCCCGATCCCTCCAAATACTTTCCTATAGGAAATTATATATCCCAATCGAAATTATGTGTAGAGAAAATCACTACTTTAAAAAAGTCTGTGATGGGTATATCATGTAAGTGTCTAACAGAAAGAAAGCACGAGGAGGAGAGCATGCATGGCAAACATCGCAGTGGTTTTGGGCAACATGTACCACGATAAAGAATTTGAGGTGCCGGCGGAAGCCTTCAAAAAAGCTGGCCACCAGGTAACCTTGGTCGGAGCGGAAGCAGGGAGCACCGTCGAAGGTTTGTACGGCGGTAAACAGAAGATTGAGCTTTCCGTAGACGATGCGAAAGCGGAAGACTTCGACGCATTGTTTATCCCGGGTGGATTTTCCCCCGATATCCTGCGGGCGGATCAACGTTTCGTGGCATTTGCGCGGAAATTCGCCTACCTCGAAAAACCGATTTTCGCCATCTGCCATGGCCCGCAACTGCTGATCAACGCCGAAGTCCTGAAAGGACGCCGGGTGACCGGTTACACCTCGATCCAAATTGATTTGAAAAATGCAGGAGCGCAAGTATTTGATGAAGAAGTGGTCGTAGACGGCGGATTGGTCACCAGCCGGACACCGGATGATTTGGACGCTTTCACCCGAGCCTCGCTCGATGTTTTGGCAAGTCGATAAGATACAGGAAGGTTGTCTGAAAGATGAACGACGTGATTCGCACGCTCACGAAACACCGTTCGATTCGAAGCTACACCTCCCAAGAAGTGTCCGATGAACAGCTGAATCACATTTTCCGTGCTATTCAAGCAGCTCCCAACTCGATCAACGGTCAACAGGTTACAGTAATCGTGGTCAAGGACAAGGAGCGGAAACGGAAACTCTCCCAGCTTGTCGGTAACCAGGTGTGGGTGGACCAAGCTCCCGTATTTCTCGTATTCTGCCTTGATTTCTACCGGGCTAAACTGGCTGCAGAGATCAACGGCGAGGAACTCGCCATCACAAACAGCATTGAATCGATTATCGTCGGAGCCACCGATGTGGGAATCGCCCTGGCCAATGCGGCCGCGGCGGCTGAATCAATGGGATTGGGGATTGTCCCTATCGGCGGTATCCGGAGAAATCCGGATGAAGTGATCAAATTGTTGGAACTGCCCAAGTACGTGTTCCCCGTCTCCGGTCTGGTGATTGGCCACCCTGCCGATCCCTCAGCGCAAAAACCCCGTCTTCCACGGGAAGCGGTCATCCATCAGGAAACCTACAACCGAGATCAGCTGGATTTGATCCGGCAGTACGACGAAACGATGGCCGAATACATGCGTCAGCGTACAGGCGGGGGAAGCGACCGCAACTGGTCACAAACCGTCTCCTCCTTTTACAACAAAATCTATTATCCCAAAGTACGTCCAGCTTTGGACCAGCAGGGATTCAAATATCATTGATCATTTTTGCAACCTTTTCACCCATTGCGCCGTCTGTTAAGATGTCAGGGCAATTTCCCGCCGTCACCTTCAGGGAAGATGCCCTGCCGCATCGGTTTATGTTACACCTCCTTCACCTCTGTACCTGGAACGTCAACCGGCCCGATCATCGGGCCGGTTGATCGTTTATTGCATGGAAACCAGCTTTTTGTGATATATTGATTTGATAGGGCGTGTCTGGTATTAGCGAAGGGTGGCCGTTTTCCCACGAACGACCTTTGAACTTGTCGAAACAGGAACGAGCGGGAAAACGACTCACCCGAAGAAATGGCCTTACCGCCCTCTATGGAAACAGAACAGGATTCCTCCAATGGGGAAATCCCGCTTTCCGGCAACTTTGCGGTGACAGGGAGAGAAAACCGATGCGGATCAACCGTTCGATCGCAAGTTTATTCGTACTAACAGCCGCCGCCAGCTACGGTTTGCTGTCGCCACTCGTCAAAATGGCCTATGCCGACGGCTTACATCCCACCGATTTGACTGCCGCCCAGGCGGTGGCGGGTGCCTTGGGTATCTGGATTGTCTGTCTGGCGGCCACCCGGCAGGTGCCGAAGTTATCCGCACGCACGGTGTTGGCTTTGTGCGGTTGTGGAGCGATGGGCGGTCTGACCGGTGTCTTCTATTTCACTTCATTGCAGGACTTACCCGCTTCGTTTGCCATTTTGCTGTTGTTTCAATTTACGTGGATGGGTATGGTGCTCGAATGGCGGATCACCCGTCGCGCTCCCTCACGCAACCAGCGATGGGCATTGGCGCTCATCTTGGCAGGAACGGTGCTGGCCGCTGGATGGACGGATACACTTCCCTCCACGATCTCCATCTTCGGTGTCACCATGGCCCTGCTCTCGGCTATCTGCTACACTGGATACATCCATCTGAGCGGCCACATCGCCGTCGACGTTTCCCCCTGGTGGCGCAGTGCGTGGATTTCCACGGGCTCTGTTGTCGTCACACTGCTCGTGTTCCCGCCGCGTTTCCTGTGGGATGGTGCGTGGCAAAGCAGCTTGTGGGAATGGGCCGGCTGGATCGCCCTGTTCGGTACGATCCTGCCGTCGATTCTGTTTACCGCTGGTGTTACCAGGATCGGCACGGGGTTAGCGTCAACGCTCGGCTCGTTGGAACTGCCCGTTGCCGTCAGTTTGTCCGCCTGGTGGCTGGGCGAACCGGTCACACCCGCACAGTGGATGGGGGTGTTGCTGATCCTGGCCGGTATCCTGATGGCTGAGGTAAAACTGAATGTCCACAAAGAAAAAAGCTGGCTGTAATCCGGCCAGCTTTTGAATATCCCGCCTCAAATTCCTGTGGAGATTGCAGTGATGGTTTGGAACTGGTCTTGCGTCTGGAAGTATAGACCCCTTGAATGGGATTTCCAGATTCGTTTTTCGATCAAAATTGAATGTGGCATCCGTTGTGACGTTGCTGATCTGGATCTGGAAAGCGTCTATAGGAAGACCTGTAGCAGGATTGAAAGTCGGTACGGTTTAGGTGCGAGTCAAGACCGAGTTGGCCGCTGTGTTGGCATTAATGGGGAACGTCTCCGAAATGAACAGCTGATTGCCCGTTGTCGGCACGGAAAAAGCCTCGGATGTTGATCGTATCCGCGCCCGTGGCGGTGGCGAAACGGATCTGGATCGTCGACACCGGACGAACGCCGCCGACAGGCGTATTATCGATTATGCCGATTGTAAACGTAGGCACCTATTATCCTCCCTTTCTAGTGAAGATAGTATAGCTATGTCGGCACGGCCATTTCATAAAAGACATCTCACGGATGGGAATCACTGATTTTACGGAGAATCTCCCCGTCGCGGCTTATTGGGCACCCTCCGATGGACAGTAGACTCCGGATCACACATGAGTGGGCAGATTGTCCCTCACCCGCTCTTCCACTTCATCGAATTTACCAGTCTTGGATAGAAAAAAGGGAGCGTTTCCGGCGCATGAGAGGGAAACGCTCCCTTTTTCAGGACGTAACTTGCTCTTATGTTTTTCCTGTCTTGAAACGGGAAAATCGGCACAAAGCCGCATCATGATCCGTCATTGCCTTCCCAGCCATTATTTGCGGACGTAGCCTTCTTTCGTATACTCCGCCACCACGCGGGTACCCAAGCCGCCGCGCGGGTTCCACACCGCTTCCACCTTCATGTATTTCGGCTTGATCAGGTTAACCAAGTCCTCCAAAATGCGATTAGTCGCATGCTCCTGATAAATTCCAACGTTTCGGTAGGAAGTCAGATAATATTTGAGCGATTTCATCTCCACCAACAATCGGTCGGGGATGAAGGTGATGGTCAACTCAGCAAAATCGGGCAGACCCGACCACGGACATACGGAGGTGAATTCACTGGTCGGGATGACCACTTCCGTATCTTTTCCGGGATATTCGTACGGGATGGTTTCCAGGATATCCACCATGATCGCCGATTCGTCTTGTGTGTCAAAACGAATGTTGGCGTATTTGCTGTGATCATGCGTCACTTTCCCCATTTGGTACACCTCTCCTCGATTCGATCCGTCGTACGGATCGGTCCTTCATATCTCAAACAATTTCATTATACCGGACCTTCCGCTTTTTTTCACTTGGGATCTCCCGACACATAGGTCAAATGATGTAGAATGTTAACCGGAGGTGTACCTACTTTGGAAGAACGTAACCTACGAACCCATCCATCTCGGATGCGCTGTCCCCAGTGCGGCGGTCTCCATTTTCTCGAGACCGGCCAGCTTTTCGCGCTGACTCCTATGTCCAAAACCGCGGACGGACAGACGCGCTTACATACAGAAGACGCCGTACCCGTACTCAATTACCTGTGCAGACAATGCGGCCACATTCTGCTTTACAGTGCCAAACACCTCAAACGGATCTAGTGGCCCTTCCCGCGGAAAGGAACCGGCCACGGGTCCGTCCCGCACCGTTTGGCAGCCAATTCATATTGGGTTAACCCTTGTCGTCCTTCTGTATGCTTGTCCCATGGTTTTAGTTGTATCAGTATTTTATTAATACTGCAACAACCAAAACAAAAAATGTTGCTCTAAGCGCCCTCTTCAGAGGGCACCGAGCAACGCCCCTTTCATCCCACGATTGAAACCGTGGGCTTTCAGGCGACTTTTTCTGTAAGGAACTGTTAGTGTGGAAACAAAAAAAGCCCTCTTGGGCATTGAGACTTGTGACAAAGTATGTAGCCACCCCGGTCGGAGTGTATGAATCCGACAACAAGTGCAAGGCATCGAAGCGCATGGCAATGGAACGGGTCTCTTCCCCCACCTGTTTGACGATTCGCCCCATGCCCCAATTATAACCGCACCAAACCCCATGACGGCTACACCGAGGAGCAGAAGATGAACGAGTTTACCGATTCCCTCATGATCAAAATCCCGGCCTCGAAAATCAACAGTATTTCCAACGTCCCAAAGAGGATTTCACTTCGTCGTTTTGCAACACTCGAGCTATCGTATTTGTACTGGAAAAATTCGAGGAATATACACTCATTTTCTTTCTGAGCTTCGGTAATAGCTCGCTATCCTATGTCTCACCGGGTCTTAGCATTTAAATGCTGTTCAAACATATCAATAATAGTGAGAAACCTTTCGGCTTCGCGAAACACGTGATCTGCTAATAAAGGATGAATAATGCTTTTTATTCGGCACGCTTCAATTAGTTCGCGTGCTGTTTTTTTGAAGTCACGAAGTGATTTTACAGATACTCTGTTCTGATCAAGAAATTGATCTAAGAGAGGAACGGTTTGTGATTGAGGACGCATCGATTCTAAATCTCTGGCTTGGAATAGTAACTGATCAAAATCATGACTGAAGCTTCGTGCTTGTTCAACCAGCTTGCGTTCGGATGGATCAAGTAAATGAGCAATGAATTTTGCATGGTCAGCCATAATCCGCAAGAAAAATACATTTTCATCAATAATTGCATCAGGTAGTGGTTCTAATGTTCCTGTATTGAGTTCTTTCAATCGCTTTCTGAAATAATTGGCTTCTCTGCTTACATGGTCGATTAATAAGGGAAAGTTGTTTGCACCGGGCATTTGACATGTGAGCACTAAGCCCAATACCTTTCTTTTGAATGCCCAAATCTGTGAGGCCGCATTGTAAACCTTTGCATTAAACCGTTTAATGACCTCAGGATCTGTTTTGAATGAGTAGGAATGCGATTTGTTTTCTATATCCTGAAATAAAGCATAAAAGTAGTCTGCTTCCTTAATTAGTTGAGTATCTTCACATCGAAAACCTAATTTAAGAAAGAGTGAATGTTCCTTCATGATACGTGACCAAAATCGTATCTCATCTAAAGAACGCGCTACAAACCCATCTGACATAATCTCTCCTCACTTTAACTTTGTAATAGCGCCCATTCTCTCAGACGATAATGTACAAAGAGTCAAACTTTTCCGATCTCCGCGGCAACAGATAGAGTCGCTCGACGGGAAATTCGGATCCGTTCTCCTAAAAGAGGGTGTCCGAATTCCTGCGAGCGACCTTTGAGCGCAGCGATTCATGAACGAGTGGGAAACCGGCGCACCCGAAATCACGAGTGGTGAAACCACTTTGTCAGCAGCCTCGATGCCTCCCTGGGCATCCGGGATGTGCTTCACACTTCCGTACGGCTTTGACTGTCTGTTTTGGGACTTCGAAGTGACAATGCACCGGAAATGATCAGCAACACGCCGGGAATCAGCCACAGAATAAACGTTACAAAAAAGCCAAGAATGCCGGTGGCCAATGTCACGCCGCCACTCCATTTGTGATGCTTCCGGATTTGCGAAGGTGCGGAGAGAATCATGGAGGCGACCGAACCAATCAACAGCAGGATTCCGGCCACCGTGATCACTATACCGCCTTGTTGCGCTTCCTCCACCCCCGAAACCAGTCCAACGCCGCCGACCAGCACATAGGAAAGGGACAAGAGCAGCCCGAAAATCCCACCGATCAAAGCTAACACAAATTCCGTCGTTCGATTCAACCAGGATTCCTCCATTCTTGCATGCTCATCCAAAAGGAAGGCCGCTGTTGCGGATTACTTGTGCAGCATCGGGCTGAGACGTTTCCCATTTTCCGTCCGGTTCCAGATAACCGTAACGCCACGCAAACAGCAAATGTTTGACCAGATCGCCGAAATTACTTGTCTTCCTTTGCGCAAACTGAAACAGATCTTTCTCCATCGGATCAGACAGATCAAATGACACGGCCACTGTCTTTTTCATACCCGCACTCCCTCAACTCCCTCAATCATCGCTTTCCCCACTGCGAAATATCCCCGAACATTGGCGGTTTGCGGATATTTGACCGACAATGCGCAACGGAAATGTTCCTGTATGTGCGGCTCCATCTTTTTCGCCATGCCCCCCACCAACAGTACAACGTCGTCCGCTCCCCATTTTTTGGAGACACTGCTGGCGATCAAATCAGCCATCTCTCTCACATTGGATTCCTTGGCCGTTTCCCAGCCGATCGGAATTGTACCCGATTCCCGGTCGATGAACACCCGGTCCTTAAATGTCGCATAGTTGGTAGTCTTGGCTCCGAAATCGATGATGCGTACCAATCCCATACGCGGTTCGGCGAAAAATGCGCTCCCCCCTTCAATCGTCGTATAGACGCGATCGATGTGAAAATGTTTCCACCGGCCGTTTACTTCCACGTGATGATGCCCCTGCAACAGCTGTTTTACTGCGTATTTTTCCTCTTCGGTGAAATTGACAATCGGCAAGCCCGTCACCAGCGTGACGTTTCCCTTTCCTCCCGCCAGGTGAATGGCGGTCAGCGTGAGCAGCAGCGTCTCCTCCACCGCTTTGGTGTCCTGCATCGCTTGGCGGGTAAACTCTCCTTCCCGTTCGGCCAGTTGACCCACAAACCATTTTCGGCCCCGATACTGAAGCTCGATATCCCCATCCACTTCCTGTCGGTAGTTCCGTTTGCGCCACCCGCTCACTTTGCTGGGAAACAGAAACGTCTTTTCTTCCGTCATCACTTTGACATAACTGCGCCCGCAATCCACCGCGATGATCATCTGCCATCCCTCCGCAAAACAATATACGCATCCGGCTTCCGCTTTAGTATCCTTTGGTAAAAAACGGGACAACCGCTGTGTTCAAAAACTATGGACCAACATAGGGATGAAGGAATGGGGTATAAAGGGAGACACTGTGCTTGACCATTATTCTCGGCGGACAATCGACCAAAAAGCCTGCGTCCGGTGATTGGCCCAGCGGTAACGATCAGCTTGGGTATGATTGTCAAATGAGGCATTTGGCTGTTTTGAATTGGCCGTCGGATTGGAAAAGCAGGATCGATTGTGGGGCCATTGTGAAGAAGCATATTGGACTTGGTATCCCCATGACCAGTAGTGCATCTGTTACGCCCAAAAGGGAGCTATCAAAAGGCCTACGAACAGGCCCATACGATGAAAAAATGCTGGAGTACAAAACATGGTTGGAGCAACAAGTGAACGGATTTATAGAAGGGGACACCGGTGACGTGTAAGCCAACCGTGTGCCCCCTCTACCCGATGCGGGATCATACTCTCGATTTCACCCCACGCACCACCCGCACCGGAGGGTAAATCCAGAAATACAGCCCAGACCGTTCTGCTTCCATTCCGCATGCTTGTAATTCGGACAAGAATTCACCCGTCCGACCGATATCGCACAGCACGATTCGACCACCCGTTTTGAGGACACGGACCAATTCGCGCACCGCCCGCTTTCGCTCTTCCCTGCCCTTGATGTTGTGTAAGACCAGATTGGAGACCACCACATCCACCGATGCATCCACCAGAGGGAGAGAACGGAGATCTGCTTCGAGGATCTCGATCCGAGATTCAACTCCTTCGATCCGTGCATTGGACCTTACTGCCTCCGGCCCGTTGCCGGACTGGTCTTGCTGCAGCCACACATCCACCCCGATCGCCTTCCCTTCAGACAATCTGCGGGCGGCACCGATCAGAAGGACCCCCTCCCACATCCAGCATCCAACAACGTCTCATCACCACGAAGTTCCGCCTGATCCAATATGATCTCCCGCATGCGGAGTTTTCCCACTTTACTGCTCCACACCATCAGTGCTGACGTCAACAAGTAGATCACGCCAAAAAAAGAAACGGACGCCAACTCGGGTTTTCGATCCACCATCTGATGCTGACCGCTAAAATGGTCAGCACTCCTCCCAACAAACCGAAACCCACCACCACTGCCGGGGCATCCAGCCCATAATTGGGACGAATTCTTTTTCTCTCTCCGTTCATACACGCCAACCCCATTTCATTTGTTTGCCATTCACCGATCCTGACATTCGCGAGACCAATGGTCATTTCCTCCCGACGAGGGTGTTACTTTCACCCACCGTCAATTCGTGTTAGAATGGCGGTAAGATGAACAGCGCAAACTACATAACAAAAATCATGCGAATGGGAGTTGCTTCATGAACTCGAATGTCAAACGGATTTTGCTGACAGTCGGCGGCTGGTTCTTCCTGTTTCTCGGTGTACTCGGCCTCTTTTTGCCCGTGTTGCAGGGTGTGCTGTTCCTGTTGATCGGTTTGTACTTGCTGTCCTTTACTTCGCCATGGGCCCGCCGTTTATTGATGAAACTGCGCGCCCGCTATCCCAAGCTGGCGGAGCGGATCGACCGGTTCAAAAAGACACGGAAAATCCAACAGCTGTTCCGACCGTGAACGAACCCCGGCTTAGCTTGCCGGGGTTTGGTTTGGCATCAGTCCTTCACCTGCGCTACCAACAAACCATCACCGAAAGGCAATAACATCGCTTCCACCCGATCATCCCGCGAAACAGCCTCATTAAAATGAAGGATGGCACGGGCGCGCTCGTCCTCGACGTTTTCTTCAAAAATGAGGTCATGAAGCAGAGCATTGTCCGCCGTGATCACCGCACCGGGGCGAGCCAGCCGGATCGCCCATTCCCAATAAGTCAAGTAACTTTCCTTATCCGCATCGATCAGGAAGAAGTCAAAGGTTTCCCCCTCGTCAGCTAACTGCTGCAAGCTTTCCTTGGCATCCCCGACACGGATTTCCACCCGATCGGCCAATCCGGCACGTTCCACGTTTTCACGGGCAAACGCCGCGTGATCAGCACTCAATTCCAACGAAACCAGACGACCCTCTTCCGGCAGGGCGCGGGAGAGCCAAATGGTACTATACCCGCCCAGCGTCCCGATCTCCAACACCCGTCGGGCACCCGTGATTCGAACCAGCATATGCAAGGTTTTGCCTACGTGAGGGGACACCGAGATCTTTGGCATGCCCCTCTCAGACAGACCCGGTTCGATCGAACGGAGCACCTCGTCTTCCTTGACAAACAACTGTTGCACATACGCTTCCCGTTTATTCACCATTGACTCCCCCTATGCAAGCGGTTATTGAGATGAGCCCGTATCCAGTTGCCGGTGAAAGAGATCCGTGTACCCCTGAATTTCCCTCATGACCCATCTACTGTCCAGCCCGATTTTTTTCCCAATCTTCCCGCAACAGTCCCATCACGATCTTGTCCCGGTAACCATGGGTGGTCCAAAACGCTTTTCGCAAAACTCCTTCCCGAACAAATCCGCATTTTTTGTAACAACGGATCGCTCGTCTGTTTTCGTCGAACGTATCCAGCTGAATGCGGTGTAGATTGTACCGCTGAAACAGCAGGTCCACAAACACCCTTAGCGCCCGTGTGCCGTACCCTTTGCCCCAATACGACTTTTCACCGATGGTAAAACCGATGATCACCGAACGGGATACCGCGTCAAAATCGCGAAAAGAACAAGCACCGATCGGTTTCCATCCCCCATCTTCCCTGATCTCCACCATGAACATCAAACTACGGCTATCCGAGCGCTGCCCACGGATGCGTTCCAACAATTGCGAATACGTGACAGCCGAATAACCGTGCCCGCCGGAAGCCCAATACGCAACTTCTTCATCCTGCCTCCAACGATAGATCAGCGACACATCCTCCTCCGTCGCCAACCGAACCCGGACCAACGATCTTCTCCCCTTCCCTAAAAATGAAAAACCCGTTGCACGCAGGTGCAACGGGTTTGTACTGGAGCGGATGACGGGAATCGAACCCGCGTTCCTAGCTTGGGAAGCTAGTGTTCTACCATTGAACTACATCCGCGCGGTGCAGGAATTATTTTAGCACGTCTCCTTTTGTTGTGCAACCCTTTTTTGCGGCTGAGAACCAGGTTCACTCTGCTCCTGCTTCTTTCGGCCAAACCGCGGCACAAGACCTCGATTTCACCGTCTGGCATCGCGCTGATGCCAGTTTTGTCCCAAGCAGACTAAGGCATGTCTGTTAAATCCATGAGGGAGCGGGGTGAAGCTAACCGGTTTGGACAATATTTCACCAGACATGCTCTTAGCCGCCCGAAACAGAAAGCGCTCCGAGATCGGAGCACTTTCGAACAAATCAATACCGCATGATCGGCGTGATAAACATGGATAGGGCAATGGCGATGATCGACAGCGCCAACGCCCACCAACCGATGCGACTGCCCCTCGCCGCCGCAAACACGCCTAAAATGATACCGACAGAGCCGAACAAAAACGGGAGCAAAAAAAAGGAAATCAGTGACAACACCAATGCGATGATCCCCATGGTGCGCCCGTCGGACACACCTTCTTTTCTGCGTTCCCGCCAGTTGTTTCGGCGGACGGGCTCGGCTAATTCGGAAGCCGCTTCCACATCCACCGGCTCCGTGTTGGCGTAACTCCACTCCGAAGAAATGCGGCCCGCATCCTCCTCCTGGTCCCGCTCGTCCTGAAGGGAGGCTTCCAATCGCCGCATTTCCTCCTTTTCGTTTTCTTTGTGACGTTTCGCCACAGAAATCCCTCCACTCGTGTGAGCCTGCATTTAGTATGCGACAGTGGAAGGGACGGTATTTTGACAGTTTCTACATCACCTGAAACGCCCTGCCCAAACGGGAATTCTTCTCCACAACCAAGGAACCGAACGCCAACTGAACAACCCCGTACAAAAAACGTCACTCACCAACATGATCCATGCCATCCATCCTGCACCGGGCAGATCCCACTCCCCGATGGCTCATTTCCATGTGATGGAACAACTGCTGGTTCCTCCCTTCGAATGACCAACATCCCTAAAACAACTATCCCCCGCACGAAGGCGGGGGACATGCAAGTTCGATTATTTGTCCAGCACCGTGAACCGGTAATCACTTGGCCCGACCGGATGGCGGATGATGTTTTTCACGTAGTCCTTTTGCACGTTTACCTGATTGTAGTAGTACAACGGGAAAATCGGCATTTCGTCGAACAGGATCTTTTCAGCCTGGTGGAGGTATTCCATCCGTGTGGTGTCGTCCGGTTCGGTGAAAGCTTTTTTCAATAAGGCATCATATTGCGGGTTGCTCCAACCCGTTCGGTTCATCGGATGATCAGTTTGGAAACTTTCCAGATAGTTGTACGGGTCGTTGTAATCGGGCAAAAAGGTGGAGCGGGACAATTGGTAATTTTTTGCCTTCTGGTTGGACAAAAACACTTTGGTTTCTTGGCTTTGCAACTGGACATCTACGCCCAGGTTTTGTTTGAACATCGCCTGCAGCGCTTCCGCTACGGCCTTGTTTTTCTCGTTGCTGTTGTAGAGCAGGGTGACGGGAGGCAGTGTTTTCCATCCTTCCTCCTTCATTCCCTCTTGCAATAATTGTTTGGCTTGTGCGGGTTGGGCCGTCAGCGGTACAAATTGCGGTGCCGTTTTGCGAAAATCACCTTGTTGGGACATAGTTCCCGGTGAGACGAACGCACCTGCTGGCAGTTCATTCCCCTGAACCACTTGTTTCACGATCGCGGTCCGATCCACTGCCAGAGCGAACGCTTTGCGGATCTTCGCATTGTTGAACGGCGGTTTGGTGACATTGAACCGGAAAAACTCCAGACCTGATCCTGGCTTGACCTTGGCCTCACTTTTTTTGATCAATTCAGCCAAGATGTCAGAGGGTACCGACTTCCGGCTCAACATGTCTAATTGACCCGATTGATACATTTGATAGGCCGTTTTCTGTTCGGTGACCATCGTCCACGAAATGCCATCCAGCTTCACTTGATCCGCCAGACGGTAATGTTCGTTTTTCACGACTTCGATCTTCTGGTCATGTTTCCATGTTTTCATTTTGAACGGACCGTTACTTACATAGCCGGCTGCATCATTGTAAAGGTTCGGATTTTTTTCCAACCCTTTTTTGTAGACGGGTGAATATACCGGATAACAGGTCAACTGCTTGAAAAATGGTGTTGGTTGCTTCAGTTTGACCACCAATGTACGGTCGTCCGTCGCTTTCACCCCGACTTGATCGGCTGTTGCTTTTCCAGTGTTGTATGCTTCGGCGTTTTCGATGAAATACAGCAAAAATGCAGCTTCCGAAGCGGTCTGGGGATTGAGCACCCGTTTCCACGCGTATTCAAAATCGTGGGCGGTCACTTTCTCCCCGTTGGACCAGTAGGTGTCCCGCAGATGGAACGTATACGTCCGTCCGTCCGGCGATACATCCACTTTTTCGGCTACGGCGGGTTCCGGCTGATGTTGGGCATTGAGCCGCATCAACCCTTCAAACAGTGAACCGACCACATCCATGGAGTCTTCGTCAAATGCTTTTGCCGGATCGAGCGAGGAGGGTTCGCCCGAAGCACTGTTCTGCTTTAAAATTTTCTCTCCGGTCCCTTCCACCGCACCACTCTGACACCCGACGGCTAACAAACTGATCACGAGTACGAGTATGAGCATTAGTCTCCCATTACGCCCCATAGCACATCCCCCTTGAGATTCACCTTTTCCTACGAATGAATAACGGTATCCATCCCTGGTGATACGATTTCGATCATGGCGTAAAAAATTCCTTTTTCCCGAAATCCCAAGGATCTCTCATGATGTGATCGAATACATCACTTAGGGATAGATGTTTTTTTCCACTATATCGCAAGAGGAGGGAAAACATGACGATCGCCTATGTCCGTGTTCCGGTCGCCAACGTATGGAAAGATCCGGACCGACCGCGGGAAATGGATAGCGTAGTCCTGGAAAGGCATCCGAGTGTTTCCAACTGGTTGTCCCTACTGGATGAGGAGAAAGATGGGCGTTTGGGGCTGGTCGGTCGCTTGGAAACCCAACTACTGCTAGGAGAACCGGTATGGGTGAAGGAGGAAATCAAAGGCTGGGCGCACGTATTCATTCCCGGACAGCCGCATCACGAAGAACAACGAGGTTACCCAGGCTGGGTCCCCGCTCATCATCTGGCTTATCATCCGGATTTCCACTATGCGTGGGAGAGCCACCCATTTGCGATCGTAACCGCTCTGAAAACCGGACTGTTGATCGACGGCTCCCAGCGAACGATGGAAATCGGGTGGCTGACCCGCTTGCCCTTTGTCGGGGAAGCCAATGGTGACGTCATTGTGATGACCCCATCCGGCATACCGGGACGGGTTCCAGCAGAACACGTTTACATCGGTCACACACTACCGGTGACCACAGTGGATCGACGCATCGAAACGGCCCGCGGTTTTTTGGGCCTCCCTTATCTATGGGGCGGCACTTCCGTGTATGGGATGGACTGCTCGGGTTTCGTCTACCGAGTATTTGAAGCCTGTGGTATTCGCATTCCCCGCGATGCCCATGTTCAAGCCGTATTCGGCCAGCGCATCGAGCGAGACTCACTGGAACCGGGCGATCTGGTCTTTTTCGCTTACGAGCAGGGCAAAGGACGGATTCATCATGTGGGGATGTATGTGGGGGATGACCAATTCATCCACGCCCCGCGAACGGGATTGCCCGTTCAGGTCCAATCGCTCAGCCAAGACACCCCGTATGCGGAGGAATTTTGTTTTGGCCGGCGGTATAACGGCTCTGAGTTCCCGGCCTCAATTCCTCTCATGACGGATATGGTCGGCGAGGAGACGTAAAAACGCATCCTGCAGGTTTTCCACGTTCCGTTCTTCCCGCACGCCGTTCACCATCAATGAAAACACGTATACAGGTGTCCGACCGTCAAACAGGTATCCTGAGAGCGTTTTGACTCCGGTGAGGGTACCCGTCTTGGCGCGAACGGTGATCGGCGGCGGGAGCGGATTCCGTTTCTTCAACGTACCAGTTTGTCCGTAGACCGCCAAACTTTCCACAAAAACAGAGAATGCGGGATGATCGACCATGAAGCGTAGCAATCTGCACAATTGGCGAGGTGAACTGCGATTGTACATGGACAGACCTGATCCGTCTACATATGCCGCGGGCGGTTCCAATCCCCACCGTCGCAACGTTTGTTCCACGATGTGAATACCTTGCTCCACCCAGTCCTTCCCACCCGATTCGCACCCAATCGAATGCAGGAGAATCTCCGCCACCAAGTTTTCGCTGTCGGCATTCACCAACGGCAAGCACGCTTTCAGCGGTGGAGAGTCCACACCCACACTCTGCATTCGGCCACTGATTTTCCGCCGTCGGCGTCCGGTCCATGTTTCCGGGACGGTCAGGCCTTGTTCCTTTGCAAACCAACGCAAACGCTCTACAAAAAAGTGTGGAGGCGACCACACCGCTCCCGTCACCTGTGGATCTTGGCGGGAAAGCACCCCCTCGATGCGAAAACGGTTGGACCGTTCGGCCCGCATCACACGTACATCTGATTCTTCCTCCTCGGTCCACGACAAACGGCTTCGCCATTGTACAGAAAGTCCCTCATATGACGGTGACAACCGAAGACGGGGATCGGGGTCTCCCGGATCGGCAGTCCAAGCAATCCGGTTCAGTTCCATATTGAGCGCGTGGACAGGGGCAGCATATCCTTCCGATAAATCATCCCGCGCCCAACCGGTACCCCATCGCCGCGTCGGGAACGCGCTGTCGTCCCAGTCGATACGCCCGGGCATGCGCTGAATACCGTGTCTTTTTATTTCCGTCAACAGCTCTTCCGCCTGTCGCTGGCCGAACACGGGATCACCGCCCCCCACGATCAACCAACGATCTTCCGTCCATTCCAGGAACGTATGCCAACGATACTCCGCTCCCAATCGCTCCAATGCAACAGCGGAAGTCCACAGTTTGTTGTTGGATGCGGGAATCATCCATTCTTCATCCCGATAACCGTACATCTCCTCCCGTCGGAGCGAAAAAAGGGCACACCCGATTTGTGCCCCCTTCTCTCCTGATTCCGACTTCCAATGCTCCCACAACGAGTCGAGTCGAACGCGCCATGTCCGCATGTCATGCCCCCGATACCCTTGGATGGATAGTATCCAGGTGTTGATAAATGGCTTGTACGCACTTTTTGTTCCAACCCAGATCGATCATTTTACCCCGGGTTGCTACATGGATATCCACCGCAACCCTGATCGGAGAAACCGCAAACAGCGTGACCACCACATCGTGTTTCCCGCCCAGCGGGTTACGATACTCCAGCATGATTTCGTGACGATCCCGATCATGATGAACCATGCGGAACGATGAGATCCGTGCCGGCAACTGTTCCAGTGTTTCGCCCACTTCCTTGACAGGTGCACGATAATACCGTGTGCGCAGTTCCGGATCGGGATCACGTTCCCCCGTCTCAGTCACGCCGCTGAACATTCGGCGCAAAAATGACATCTCGTTTCCTCCTTCAATGAGGCATTATGGCCGAGTGCTGAAAAAGCGCTGTTCCAATCGCTCCAAACGGCGCAGGATGTCTTGGATTACGGGGTCATTCGGGGAAATTTCCGTCTTGGCGAGGCGGGGATGAGTCGTGTGGCCAAGTTGCCCGGATTGGGCTTTTTTGAGCTCTTTTTTCAAACGTTCGTTTTCTTCGATCAACTCTTCGAAATTCTTGATCACCAAATCCAAAAACTGGTTGACTTCATCTATATCATATCCTCGGATGGCATGTTTGAAATCTTTTTTGTATATGTCCATCGGCGTCAAACGTTGCATCGATGAAGCCCCTCCTAAAAAACTAATGATTTCCCTATGTATAAATAATACTATAATGAACCGTCATGATGAAGGAAGACCGGTTTCTTGACGATTTTCCCACGATTAAAGGCCCCTGAATTCAGGGGCCTTCGGTTAGCGTGCCGTCGGGAACGTGCGTTGAATCATTTTCCTGAAATTATCGATCAACCCTGCGATTGGATGTCCTTGTTGGACATCACGTGCATAATTCCGCATCCGGTTAACAAAATCCGGATTGGCGGACACATACACGGTCCGTACACTCGGATCGATCCTTCTCACCTGCTTGGCGACTTTAGACTTCAAACGCCCCGTCAAACCAGCGCGGTAGTCTTTTTCCAATACGACCGCCACGTATGCCGTGCGATCGGTCAGAAAAACGACGGCCGAATTGATTTCCTTCAGACGGGAAACTGCATTCGCCACATTGTTGGCCACCCGCAGATTGGTGACATTATTGGGTGCAGTGGCTGGCGTACGGTAAGTGATTGGATGGGTTCTGGAGCGCATATCGGGCTGGGATTCCGGTCTACGTTGCGTAGCGCATCCCACCATCCCCAGGACCAACGCGAGCGTCAGCGTTCCCGCGATCCATTTGGTCAACAGCCGCATGGCCGTATTCCCCCTTTGATTGTATTCTCCACTTAGTATCCGACGCTCGCGATGGAAATATGTAAAACAAAAGACAGCCGCGTTTTCCGCGGCTGTCTGCTTATCAATCATCGTTTTGCGAAACCACCAACATCGCCACAAACCGGAAAAGCTCCAACAACGCGTACAACGCCGAAGCCACGTAGGTCAACGCGGCCGCATTCAGCACTTTGCTGACGCCTCGTTCTTCCAGATTGCGAATAAATCCTTCGCGAACCATGATCTGTTTCGCGCGGGAGCTGGCATTAAACTCCACCGGCAGGGTGACCAACTGAAACGCCACCGCAGCCGAGAAAAACACGACCCCCAATGCAAACAGGTTGAGCATATGCAGGAAAATCCCGCCCATCAGCAAGAACGGAGCCACGGAAGAGGCAAAGTTAACAACCGGAAACATGCGGTGTCGCAATACCAATGCACCGTACGCTTCTTTATGCTGAATAGCGTGTCCGCACTCGTGAGCCGCGACGGAAATCGCAGCGATGGAGCTGTCGTAATAAACCGGCTCCGACAAACGGACCACTCTGTGAATCGGATCGTAGTGGTCAGTCAATTCCCCAGGTACCGGTTCGACCGCCACATCGTACAACCCGTTTGAATCCAAGATGCGTCGGGCGACTTCGGCTCCGGTCAACCCGGATGAAGCCGGCTCCTGCGCCCATTTACGAAATGTGCCCTTTACACGGAACTGAGCCCAAAATGTCAAGCCCAACGCTGCCAAAGACAAGATCCACAGCAATGTCACCATAGGCTGATTCCCCCCATCGCATCATTCTGCAGCAACGGCTGAAACATCTGACTTCTTGATTTGAAGGCCAAAAGTATCGCTCTGAAACTGACGGGGCAAAATCCATCTGCAATGGAGTCGCCAACCAACGGCGAGAAAGTTCCATAACCAACGGTTCATCGCCGCTTTTACACGCGAGCGACATCTATATTCCACATTGCATTTAATCCAAGTCTTTGCTTTCTTTGGTCGATGGGTAATCCATTCACGCTCCCATCGAACTGTCGCGCATTCTACGGGTATCATCCCGTCACATGCACACATCGGAACCAATAGGAACAACATCGCACTGATAAGCGATAAAGGAATCAAACTTGAACACCTCGTATCATCAGGGTGCCCGTTTTTCAATATTATACCACACCCCGCGATATGCTGGGGAAATTTAGACTCATCGCCACAAAAAGGTCACGATGTCTGAATAAATGCGTGCACCCGTCCACCGGTTAGCGTCTAGTGAATACTGACTACATGTTTTTGTTCGCTCCACCCGCACCTCTTTGAAGCACCCGAAACGCAGGACGCGGGAAAAGTACGCTTCGCTGAGAGGAAATTGCCCGTGCTCCATTCCTGCGCTTTCCGGGTCTTCGCTCGGCCGGGCTTCAATCTTCGATCACCTGGATAGTATCTGCTACCTCACGGATTTACCAGACACACGCTGACACATCTCCAGATCCCAACAGCCTAAAAATTCATCGAATATTCCGCCTTTTATATTGATAAGAATTTCAGCCCACACTCGGGCTGAAAGATTGACGAAGTCTACGGACTTCGATATCCCAACCCAGCTTTGTACCCCGCAATCAGAGTCAGCTCGACCGGGAAAGTCTCTTCATCAGTCCATGAACAAAAACTCTCTTTTTTGCTGCATACCCACATTCAACACCAGTCCCACCGCCACCATCTGGGTTAATAGTGAACTGCCGCCGTAACTGATAAACGGAAGGGGCAAACCGGTAACCGGCATCAAACCGATGGTCATGCCAATATTTTGGAACACTTGAAAAACCAGCATCCCGACAATCCCAGCGATGATGCAGGAACCGAAACGGTCCTCACAACGCAGAGCGATACGAAGCATCCGATAAACGACAAAGATAAAGATGCACAACAGGATACTGGCGCCGATAAAACCGAATTCCTCGGCAAACACGGCAAAGATGAAGTCGTTGTGCGGTTCGGGAATCCATTTTCCCTGCGCTTGCGTTCCGTGATGAAATCCTTTTCCGGACAATTGACCGGAACCGACGGCAATCATCGATTGGGTCAATTGATACCCCGCTCCGGTCGGATCGGATGCCGGGTCCAAAAAGGTCTGAATGCGTTCGATCTGGTGAGGTTTCAGTATGACGTGGATCAACGGACTTTTGGCAACGTACAATCCCAACACCGTACCGACAACGATGGCCACCATCACTACACCGGTGAAAATCCATCGCCAATCCAGACCACCCACCAACAGCATGCTGCCCAAAATCCCCACCAGGACCAATGCGGTTCCGAGATCGGGCTGTTTCAGGATGATCAAAAAGGGCACGGCAAACAACAAACCGATTTTGCCCAGGGTTTTGAAATCGCGCAGGGGGAGTCGCTTCACTTCCGCCAAATGTTTGGCTATGGTGAGAATCAAAATGATCTTCATGAGCTCCGACGGTTGGAATTGAAACGAACCGATGCGAATCCATTCCTGTGCTCCCTTAACCTTGGCGCCCAAGCCGGGGACCCAGACCAACATCAATAAGATCAATCCCAAACCGTACAACACATACACAAACCTGCCCTGCGCCAAAGTGCGATAATCAAACAGGAGAACGGCCGTCATAAACAGAATACCCAGTACATACCACCCGATTTGCTTGCCCACATAGGAAGGGTCTGACGTGTAGGTGGCGCTGGAAATGGAGAGAATGCTAATAACTGCCAAAAGCAGGATCAATACAATGAGCGGGTAATCAAGTGATAAGAGAGATCGCTTCCATTTGTGCGCCATCTGCTCACACCTGCTTTTTCATATGATTCTTCTGCATGTCCATGCTAACATAGGATGTGACTACTTTTAAATACATAACATCGAGGGGATTTGCCATGAGACGAGGGAAACCTGATTTTTGGCTGATCCTGATCGCGTTCATCCTGATAGGATTCGGCTTGGTCATGGTATTCAGCGCAAGCTACTATAAAGGATTAACCGATTATGGCGACAGTTACTATTTTTTTAAACGGCAGTTAATCTGGGCAGTGGCCGGATTGTTTCTCTTTTTTGTGACAGCCAACATACCCTACACCATTTATCGACGATTTGTCGGTACGATTTTGTTGATCAGCATCCTGCTCCTGATCGCTGTGCTCATTCCCGGCATCGGTGTCGAGGTGAAGGGAGCTCGCCGCTGGATCGAACTTGGACCCATGAGTTTCCAACCGTCGGAGCTGGTCAAATTAAGCGCGTTGATTTATACGGCATCGATCATGACCAAGAAACAACCGGTCATGGACAGTTTCAAACGCGCTGTATTGCCACCTTTGATCGTATTGGGTCTGCTCTGCTCCCTGATCGTTATCGAACCGCACTACAGTACCACCATCATCATCCTAGCCTCCTGCATGGTGGTCATCTTTTGTGCGGGTTTGCGATTCCGCCATTTTTTGTTTCTCGTATCGACCGGTATACCATTCCTCATGTGGGTGATGATCATGGAGCCGTACCGAATCAAGCGGCTCACCACCCTGTTCAACCCGTGGAAAAATCCCACTGCGGATGGCTATCAAATCATTCAGTCCCTTTATGCGATCGGACCCGGCGGATTGTCCGGCTCCGGATTGGGCAACAGCATTCAAAAGATGGCATACCTTCCTGAAGCGCACACCGATTTCATCTTCGCCATCGTGGCGGAAGAGCTTGGCTTCATCGGTGGAACGCTGCTGATCGCCCTGTTTATCGCACTGATTTTGCGTGGGATTCGTATCTCCCTGCGGGCACCCGACCAGTTCGGCATGCTTCTCGGAATCGGCATTACCTCACTCATCGGGATCGAAGCCTTGTTCAATCTCGGTGTCGTGACCGCCATGCTCCCGGTCACTGGTGTACCGCTGCCGTTCATCAGTTATGGCGGTTCCTCATTGATGCTGGGCATGGCCTCTTTGGGCATCTTGCTCAACATCTCCCGTTACACCAACATTCAGGCCAAACAGAAAAAACCCCGAGAACCTATTTCCGTTCCGGGAAGGTAAAACGTGAATCAGGGCTGTTCCCCTAGGAATAGCCCTGTAGACTTTGATAATCCCGCGGCCGCTCCCATCCAAGAACAGCCTTGTTTGTCAACCATACCATATCATATCTTGCTCACGCCGTCACCATGCCCTCCATCGGACTGCTGGCACTGGCATAACGTTTTTTGGGGATGCGCCCCGCTTCGAAGCCCAGACGCCCCGCTTCAACGGCCAATCTCATTGCACGGGCCATTTTTACCGGATCTTCTGCACCGGCCACCGCAGTGTTGAGCAATACCCCGTCTGCACCCAATTCCATCGCTTGCACCACATCAGCCGGAGATCCAATACCCGCATCGACGATGACCGGCACTTGGGATTGCTCAATAATCCAACTGAGATTGTACGGATTGAGTAGACCCAGACCCGTTCCGATCGGTGCCCCGCCCGGCATGATCGCATGGGCTCCTGCTTCTTCCAACTTTTTGGCCATCACCGGATCGTCGTTCGTATAGGGAAGTACGGTGAAACCTTCTTCCACCAAGATTTTGGTCGCCTCCAGCGTCGCCACCGGATCGGGCAGCAGCGTTTTCGGATCAGCGATAATTTCCACCTTGATCATATCGCACAGTTTGGATGCACGAGCGAGCCTGGCAACCCGTACCGCTTCGTCCACGGTCTTTGCACCTGCCGTATTGGGCAACAGGGTGTACCTGCTCAAATCCAGGTTCTCCAAAAAGTTGGGCTGGTTGGGATCACTGATGTTCAATCGACGAACCGCAAAAGTTAACACTTCTGCTCCAGATACTTCCACCGCTTCCCGTTGAACGTCCAAGGAAGAAAATTTTCCCGTACCGAGAAACAACCGGGATTGAAACGTGTACTTGCCTATAGTCAACATACTTTTAGCCTCCTCCTACAAAATGGACGATCTCCAATACATCTCCTTCGTGCAAAACCGCCGATGGATGGTCTTCCTTCTCCAACACGTGCTGATTGTGTTCCACTACCACAATCCGCTGCTCTAACTGAAGGTGCTGAATCAATCGCTCGACCGTGTCCACCTCTGCGGGTAAGTCATAGGGCTGTCCATTTAACTGAATGCGCACTCCTGCATCACCTCCTTACCGCTGATCCCAAGAAACGATCCGGCGAAAACGGCGCCAACTCCGGGACAGCCGTACCGGCAATCAACTCCGCCATCAGTGCGCCAGTGATCGGGCTCAGCAAAATCCCGTTGCGGAAATGGCCGGAGGCGACGTACAGACCACGAACAGCCGCCAAATGACCCATCAACGGCAACCCGTCACCGGAACCGGGACGTACGCTCGACCAATACGACAATACTTCCGCTTCAGCCAATGAAGGAACTAGTCGTGTCGCTTCATGCGCCAACTGGTGGATCGCCCCTAGCTCAACGCCCGGGGAGAAATCGTGCTCCTTCTCCGTCGCGCCTACGACGATGCGACCGTCCGCTTTGGGTACCAGGTAACACCCGTGAGCAAACAGCGTCTTCCGATGCGGCAGCTGGTTCGGACGTAGGGCGAGCGATTCCCCTTTCACCGGGTATACCGGTAAGTTAATCCCCAGTCGTCGGGCCAACACACCGCTCCACGCCCCGGTAGCCAACACCACGGCACCTGCGCGGAAAGTCCCATCCACGGTTTCCACTCCCGTCACTTGGTCACCGTCGATGAGAAAGCCCGTCACCTCACATCCTTCCAGAAACCGGGCTCCCAACGCTTGTGCGGCCCGAGCAAACGCCATCGTCAGCCTGGGAGCCGACACCTGGGCATCATCAGGCAAAAACAGCGCGCCAGTGATGTCAGCACCCACTTCGGGTTCGTCCTCGTGAACCGAACGGGTCTCCCACCATTCCGCGCGACCGCCCAATTCCCGCTGCCAACGCGCACGGTCGCGCAATTGTTCCGCTTCCGTCCGATCCCATGCCACCCGCAATAGCCCGGCGGTGTTCAGCTCAATGTCCAAACCGGTTCGTTTATATAATTCACGCCCCAATTCAGGAAACATCGCCCGGCTGCGCAAGCAAAGTTCGATCATGGGGCCTGGAAACGACATCTCCACCTGTGCACCCAACATTCCTGCCGCCGCGGATGAAGCGTGGGCACCCACGCGGTCCCGCTCCAAGACCACGACAGCGGCCCCTTTTTGGGCCAGATGATAGGCGATCGAACACCCAATCACGCCGCCGCCGATGACAATTACGTCCTGTGTTTGCACCGTTTTCTCCTTCCTTTCGATTTGGGAGTTTCCCCGTCGGTTTCCTTGAAGCACTGGGCGATTTCCCGCAGTTTGCGGGCTTGCTCTGCCGGCCAGGGATGATCCATCACCGCCGAAATCACGGCAATCCCAGCGCATCCTGTTTCCGCCACTTCAACCATATTTTCGACCGTAATCCCACCCACGGCGATAACCGGTATGCGCACCGCGCGGACGATGCGAGCCAATTCGGCACATCCCCGCGGGGGAATACCCGACTTAGACGCCGAGTGATACACATGGCCGAACAATATGTAATCCGCCCCCATTCTTTCAGATCGAAGTGCTTCTTCGAGCGAATGAACCGAACGACCCACACGCAAGCCGCTCGCCAACGGTTTGACCGCCGACAGCGGCAATCCCTTTTCCGGCAGATGTACCCCCTGACATCCAAGTGAAAAGGCGACATCGATCCGATCGTTCACCACCAGCTGGTCACGTGTGAGCCATCCCTCTTCCAACAGTCGTTTGCCCCAGCTCCAAATCTCTCGGGCCGTTCTGTTTTTCAACCGCAAATGGAAGCGGTCGACATACGGCCCCGCCTGCCTCGCCACTTTACGAATTTGTTCCCAGGTATGCCGCTGGTCCGTGATCACATGCACTTCCATCGGAATGTCACTTCCTCTGACCATAAAAAAACCGGTATCCATGGGGATACCGGTTGGATGCACGTAAACCTCTCCTGAACATCAACCTTCCCCCACTTCCTTTCGCTGGCATTACCCAGGTCAAGTTCAAAGGGTTAAGGCTTGCGCCTTTCTCAGCACCCATGGTGCACCCCTAGTGGTGGAAACACAACGTATCACATTTTTCTCCATTCTAACAATCCCGTTCACCCGACGTCAACTGCAATCAGTGACACTGGACGACGTCAAACCGCTTTTACCTGAATGATCGCCGTATCCACGATATCCCGGTCGTTGATCGGAGACACGATTTGATGGACAGAAGCGTCTCCGATGTGAAAGTTGGTCACATTCGCTTTAATGAAGCTTCTATTGTGGGCAGAAAAATTCAAAAAATGGGAAACATTTACCTTGCCCACGTTGGAAATATCGTTGACGGACAAGGCCCCGATCACTATGGGGGAAATCAAGGCATTCCCTCCTTTGCTCAAACCCCTTTGACTTGAAAAATGGGGGTATCAACCACATCGGAGTCCAATAACGGTCCGAATACGATGGACACCGTCAAATCGCCCGAGTTGCTGTTGGTCTCGTTGGTTTTCGAGAAACTCTCCTGATTGACCAAAAAATTGACCGGCGCCACATTCAGTTGACCGGTGCTGGAGACGGTGTTGATTTTAAGCACGAACGGCATGCGTCTTCCCCCTTTTCGTTGCTTATTTGCGCTGTCCCCATAAACACTCCTTCAAATCCTCGTCCGTGATTGACGCCCACTCTTCCAACCATCTGTTATCCCCATAACCGACATGAGCAATGTTTTCCTTGATAAAGCTGAACGGCGCCCATTCTACCGTCAAGGGTGCCATATGAACGTTGGCATCGTTTGTCACGGTGTTCACCTTAATTCCGCCAATCGAGATGGGCATCGAATTTCCTCCTTGTCTGAAATGTAGCGTGTTATCCCTATCGCGTGCATCACTTTCCCGGCTCGCTGCGTTTTCTGAGTCAATGCTCGGTCTGGCTTGGTGGTAAAGCCCCACCTTGTGGAATAACTGACATTCCCTTAGACCTGTTGAATGAGAACAGGGTGATCGTTCACGTCCGGATCGACGATCGGGTTGGCCGTGCGGATCACCGCGTGGTCACCCGTTGTCGATGTTCCCACGTTATTCTTTTGCAAACTGAACGGATAATAAGTCAAGTGCGTTCCCACCGTGATAGATGAGGTCGTCGTCACGGCATTTACCTTCAATACCCCTAGCTTGATAATCAATGGGAAGTCCTCCTCATCTCAGCCATCGCCTATATTACAGTATGATGGGCGTCCCATTTCGAAACATGGGAACACCAAATTGGGCATTCGCCCAAACCAAATAAAAAAGTCCACCCTCCGGTTTTTCCGGCAATGTGGACTCTTGCAGGAATGGTCTCTTCTTTCCTTCACCTATGACTTGGAATTCCGCCTTGACACGATCAATCACTTCGCGTCGGAATCCATCCGACTCTGCCAAATCGCCCAACCAATCCAGACCAATACAAGGGGAACCACAATCCACAACAAATCCCTACCATAGTGATGCAACAGATGGAGCGCGTTCTCCCAATTGGCACCTACCTGATAACCCAAGCCGATAAACGTAAGGCACCAAATCAGCCCGCCGGTATAAGCGTACAGGCCAAACCTGGGCCACGGAAGGTTGGAGATCCCCGCCAAATAAGCCGTCACATGTCGAACACCGGGGATAAAGTAACCGAAGAACAACACCCAATTGCCGTATTTGCGAAATAAAAACTGCGTGATGCGCAACCGACGACGTGTGATGAAAAACTTCGGTCCATACTTTTTCAAAAACGGATATCCCAAACGCCAACCCAATAAATAGCTGACAGTAATCCCGCACAGAGAACCGATCAGCGCACTGACAAACGCCAAATACAGATTGAGTCGGCCGATGGAAGAAAGATATCCGATAAACGTCATCATGATCTCATCCGGTAACGGCAATCCGACAATACCGAAGACCAGAAACAGAAAAATGCCGATATAGCCGTATTGCAATAACCATTCCATCAACGTTTGTTCCATGTTTCAACCCCGTTTGAGAACCGTTCGCGGCGTTCGCGTCAAATATTAGGATACCATACTTTCTTTTGATTCAAAAGCAACGTGATGTTAACAGTCTGTAGTGAATCCCTTGACCGAAGACTGGAGTGAGCGATCATCACCAAACACACTGCTTCACGAACATGGTCCGCCAGATCATACGCCATCGTTTCTTCTCGGAAACACTAGTCCGCGCCCAGACGATGTTGCAACCTGTTGCATACTCCATCAAGATGATCGGAAGATTGGATTCGTACCCCGTACGCCCTTTTCCATTCTATTATTGGCTCCAAAAACAGAAAGTCATCGCCCATCGTGTCCAGGATGGTAAAGAAGTCCATACGCTCCGCTTAGGGAACTTGACCATTTCTGCGCTTTCCGGGCCTTCGCTCGGACGGGTTTGGTAAGACGCTCATCAGGGGAAAGCAATTGCTCCCTCACGGATTTACCAGAAATCCCCTAGTCCATCACTTTTTCCACACGAACTTCCTTTAATAACGCCAATACCTGTTGTTTCTCGATCCCTGCCGACTCCCGCAGCACATTGGCGGCGGCACACGCCGTCGCCAATGCCAGCGCTTCCTCCCCGCTTTTCCCCTGATGGGAGGCAGCAAGCCAACCGGCCAAAAAAGCGTCCCCACTCCCTACGGGATTGACAGCCTGAACGGTGGGCGGCGTTACCCAAAATGTCTCTCCACCGACCACTGCCGCCAATCCTTGGGAACCGGCGGTGACGATCACTGTTTGCCCCATGTCCCGAACCAACGCCCGGGCCGCCGCAATGGTTTCTGCACGGGACGAGACCATTTTCCCCAATAAGTGCCCCGCTTCCTGTTGATTCACTTTAATGCCGTCCGGCCGGGCTGCCCATCCATGGTGCAATGCCTTCCCGCTCGTATCCAGCCAGACGGCCGCACCACGTGAACGGGCGATTCCGATCAATTCACCGTATGCATTCTCCGGGACCCCTGGCGGGAGACTCCCGCTACAGGCGACAAAGGATGACTGCTCCGCCCATGTTGCCACTTTGGCCACCAGTTGGTTCCATTCCGCTTCGGATACCGTCGGTCCCGGCTCCAACACCTCTGTTTGCGTACCGTGATCCAGGTCCAACAGGGTCAGACATGTTCGCGTCTCTTTCCCGATCCAAACGAAATCGGACGGGATCCCGTCCGACTCCAGAACTTTTGTCATCCATCGTCCGTTTTGTCCACCAACAAAACCCGTAGCGCAAACGTTGATGCCCAACGCACTCAAAACCCGGGCGACGTTGACCCCTTTACCGCCAGGCTGCCGAATCACCCGACGACTTCGATGAATGGCATGAATCCGAAAATCGGGCACAATCCAGGTTTGGTCGACTGCAGCATTTAAGGTGACAGTGAGAATCATGTCGGCATCGCCCCCGTTGTTGCCGTCGCTTCGGCACGTCCCGCCGATCCGGAGAGACGCAGTTTCTCTTCCACCACTTTTTGCACTGCACGCTTCCCGTTTTGTACGTATTTCCGTGGATCGGCTTCCGACGGATGGTCGTGCAGATACGAACGGAGCGCAGTAGCATAGGGCAGTTTCAATTCGGTGGAAATGTTGATTTTGGCGATGCCCCTTGCGACTGCCTGGCGAACGGATTCGTCCGGCAAGCCGGAGGCGCCGTGCAACACCAGCGGTACCGGCACTTCACGAGCGATGGTTGCCAAACGGTCCAAGTCCAGTCTGGGTTTGCCTCGGTAAACCCCATGCGCGGTTCCTATGGCAACGGCCAACGAATCACATCCCGTTTCTGCCACGAAACGTGCCGCCTCGAAGGGATCAGTGTATGTATCTTCCGCTGTTGTGGATACATCCGCTGCATCCGGCACTCGCCCCAGCTCAGCCTCAACAGGCACGCCCACCGCATGGGCTGCCTCTGTTACCTTTTTGACGAGCGCTGCATTTTCTTCCCACGGTAATCGGGAACCGTCGATCATGATCGAGGTGTATCCCGCCCGTAAACAGCGTAACGCCGTTTCGTAATCCCGTCCATGATCCAGATGCAGTACAACGGGTATAGATACCGACTCCGCAGCTGCCCTTGCCAGATGAACCAAGTAGTTCAACCCGACCGCTTCGATGGTGGCGGGTGTCGTTTGCAGGATCACCGGTGCCCGCATCCGCTCCGCCCCCGCGACGACAGCCTGCAACAGCTCCAAATTGTGAAAAGCAAAACCGCACACCGCATACTGTTTGTCACGCGCCGCTTCCAACAATCCCTTCGAGGTGACCAAACCCAAATCGGCTCCCTCCCTGCGGGTTTTTTGTCAAGCGTCCACGTCACCCAACACAATGTCGATCGCACCCAGGATAGCGACCAGGTTGGCGATGTTCTCCCCTTCCAACAGATGCGGAAGAATCTGGAGGTTGTAGAAGGAAGGTCGACGCCAATGAATGCGCCATGGTTTGTCTTTCCCCTTGCTGACGAGATGCACGCCCAATTCTCCCCGCGGATTTTCCACGGCCACATACACCTCGCCTTCCGGCGGCCGGATGACGCGCGGTACTTTACCCATGATCGGTCCGCTATCCGGGAATTGCTCCACCGCCTGCTCCACGATGCGCAAGGACTGACGGATTTCCTCCATGCGCAGAAAAAAGCGGTCGTAACAATCGCCGTTGGTCGAGATCGGCACATCGAAATCAAACCGGTCATAAATCGAATACGGCTGATCTTTGCGCAGATCGCGCTGAATCCCGGTACACCGCAGGCACGGGCCGGACAATCCGAAGGAAGCAGCCGTCGCTCGATCATAACGACCGACGCCTTTCACCCGAGCCAGGAAAATCTCGTTGCCCGCCACCAGATCCAGGTACTCTTCATGACGCTCTCGGAGATACGACACCAGTTCCTTCACCTTGTCGATCCAGCCTTCCGGCGCATCCCACTTCACGCCGCCCACTCGCATGTAATTGTAGGTGAGCCGGGCCCCGCACAACTCGTTGAACAGGTCGATTATCTTCTCTCTGTCGCGAAAAGCATACAAAAACGGGCTCATCGCGCCGATGTCCAACAGGTACGTGCCGAACCAAACGAGATGGCTGGCGATCCGGTTCAGTTCCATCACAATGACGCGGAGGTATTCCGCCCGCTCCGGAATCTCCAGCCCCATCAATGTTTCCGCGGCATGCACAACTGCATAGTTGTTGATCATGGCCGACAGATAGTCCATCCTGTCGGTATAGGGGATGATCTGCGTGTAATTCAGGTTTTCGGCCAGCTTTTCCGTCCCGCGGTGCAAGTAACCGATCACCGGCTCGGCGGAACGGATGATTTCCCCGTCGATCCGCAGGATAATGCGCAAAACACCGTGTGTACTCGGATGCTGCGGACCGACGTTGAGCAACATTTCTTCCGTTCGCAACACGATAGCCCCCTTTGGCTGGTCACAACATCGATCACGTGAAGAATTTTTCCTTCCTGGAGAAAGGATTGCCTCGCCCCGACCAAGTGTCCCACCCATTCCTGTTGGTCAACCCTTATTCCGGTGTTACCGTTTGCACGATCTCCACACCGTTGAGCCACATGTGATAGGTAAACAGTTGATCCATCACATCGCCGTCGTGAGGCAGGGCTCCAGTCGCATCCGCCGCTTCGACGGGCAAATTATACGTCCGGACGTGTTCACGGGAGACCAAAACCCGCACATCGGCATTCCGCTCATTGGCCAACAAACGGATGCCCAGTGCATTTTGATAGATGCACAGATCGGTGCAATCTCCCATGACCAAAAAGGTGCAATGTCCCTCCCGGAACCGGTCGGTCAGAAATGCATGAAACACTTCATTCGCATCATTCACCCCAAACAATCCGTTGGTCGCGTTCTTCCGAAAGCGCATCACTCCTTGCAATTCCCAAAACGGTTGGAGTTCATCCACCACTTCCGACTCCTCCGTCCCCCGGACGCAATGCGGGGGAAACGCGGCAAACTCGACGGCATGTTCGGGGTGTGCATCATGAAGAAACAGCAAATTGCGCTCCGGAAGGCCCTTTTCCAAGCAAACAGATGTTAAACGCCTCACCGGCTCCACCATCTCCCGGACGCGTGTGCTGGATAATGGACCCGTGTCACAAAAACCTTTGAGAATATCCACCAGCACGAGGAACACTCGTTCGATGCCACCGGCGCTCTCTATCACCGACGATAGTGATACGCGCGGCAGATCACGCAGACGACGATCCACCTCATCAAAAAAAGCCAACCGCCGATCCACGACACTCCCTCCCGGGGCACCCGTTTGTAATTCCGCTTGCAGCCAGAGTGTATCCGGTCAATCCATTTGGCCCGAGTGTGCTTGCTTCCCTCTTGCTCGCAAGCCGGAAACAAACCGCTCTTCTCTCAGTCGAGAAATACCGGATACACTCTTGGCAATCGGCGAAAGCATAGTAATTTTCCCAACAATCTAATCTTATCTTACCACGAAAACCCCACAGGCAAAAGCATGGGTGGAGGTGGAGAAGTGTTGCCAGGGATGGATCACGCCAATAAAAAAGCCCGCCCAGTTTGGGCGAGCCTACATATGATCGCTTCACCGATTCAACAACTTCAGGAACTCTTTCATCAACCCGGGAAGGTCCGGCCAAGCGTGCCCCGATACCAGATTGCCGTCGACGTGCAGGTTTTCTTTCACATACTGCGCACCGGCCGATTCCACTTCCGGACGGCAGGCAATGTAAGCCGTCATTTTGCGGTTTCGGACATGTTGCGGGATCACGTTAAACACCAGTGCCGCGTGACAAATCGCAGCGATCGGTTTGCCCGTTTCAAAGAAGTGACCCACGATGGAGGGGATTTCCGGTTCGAGGCGGATGTATTCCGGAGCCCGTCCGCCAGGGATGATCAATCCGTCATATTCGGCCGGATTCACTTCTTTAAAGGCGATATGCGCATCCAGACCGTAGCCGCGTTTTTCGGAGTAGGTCTCCATCGACGGTTCAAAATCATGAACCACGGTTTGCAGTTTCTTCTTGTTGGGAGCGGCGATGACCGCTTCGTGTCCTTCCTCCAACATTCGATAATATGGATAAAACACTTCCAACGCTTCCACGGCGTCTCCGGTCAAAATCAACACTTTGGCCATATCCGTTCCCTCCCTGTCAATATTGAATTGTCCATTACCCATTATTACACAGGAAAAAACGGGAGTCTAGATGGGGAAAACGGACTGTCCGTTCAGATTTGGTTATAAGCGGTGAGTGATTCCACCGTTTCCCGATTCAATTGTTTGATCACTTCCACCAACAGTTTGACGGCGTTTTCCACGTCTTTTTTGCTCACCATCGACACATGACTGTGAATGTACCGTGCGGCCACCCCCACTACCAATGTGGGTACCCCCTTGCGGAAAAGATGAAACTGACCGCCATCCGTCCCGCCGCCCAGCATGGTGTCGATCTGATAAGGGATCCCGTTTCGCTCGGCAGTGTCTATCACCAGGTTGCGCAATCGGACGTTGGGGATCATCGTCGCATCGAGGAACGTGATGAGCGGTCCCTTACCCAATTTGGCTTTGCTGTTCCCCTCACTGCCAGGCCCGTCTTCAGCTACCCCTACATCCAACGCAAATGCC
The DNA here is from genome assembly GCF_030433435.1 of Polycladomyces subterraneus. Classification (NCBI taxonomy): domain Bacteria; kingdom Bacillati; phylum Bacillota; class Bacilli; order Caryophanales; family Thermoactinomycetaceae; genus Polycladomyces; species Polycladomyces subterraneus. The sequence continues at coordinate 92,098 of NZ_JANRHH010000047.1, read as the reverse complement.
ACATCCGGCTCTGCGACATGTGGTGTGGTAGTGGCACCCCGCAATCCTACTTCCTCCTGCACAGTGGCACCGCATATGACAGTGTTGGGATGTTCGGTGACTCGCAATTGATCGAGCACTTCCAGTGCCAGATAACACCCGACCCGATTATCCAGCGCTTTGGCCAAAATCGTGTCGTCATCGGGCAATATCTCAAAAGGGCACATCGGTACGACGGGATCGCCCACGCGAATGCCCCACTCTTTGACCTGCTTGTCCGAATGCGCGCCGACATCAATATACATCTCTCGCATCGGGTATACCTTGTTCATTTCTTCCGACGTCATCACATGCGGCGGCTTCGAAGCGATCACACCGATGAAATTCCGCTTTTCGGTCATGATGGTGACCCGCTGGGCCAACAGCACCTGGCTCCACCAACCGCCCAACGGGGAAAAGCGGAGATACCCCCCTTTGGTGACCTCGGTCACCATAAAACCCACTTCATCCAAATGACCGGCCAACAACACACGCGGAGAGGTTTCCGTTCCCTTTTTCTGACCGAACACGCTACCCATCCGATCCCACAACAGCTCCGTATTCCCTTTCTCTAATTCCCGACGCACGATGGCGCGCACGTCCCGTTCAAAACCGGGGACTCCATTGGCTTCCGACAATTCTTTCAACAGTTCCATTGCATTGTCTTCCTTTCCACCAAATTCATCCGCTTTGTATTATGTCTGAAATGTTTTCCGTTTATTTACGTACATATTTCCACCTCTGCTTCTTCACACTACTGAGGAAAGGAGGAACAACAATGCCATTGATGGAAATCAGTATCGTTCCTGTTGGAACCAATACGCCCAGCTTCAGCAATATGGTCAAGGATGTTTGCAGAATGGTGGAACGGAGCGGCCTCAACTATCAGATTACCCCGACAGCCACCGTCATCGAAGGGGATCTGAACCGATTGATGGATGTCGCCCAGGAAATTCACCGTTCTTCCATGCAAAACGGAACCAATCGAGTGATCACACAGATTACAATCGACGATCGCCGCGACCAGCCGATCAGTCTGGAGTCCCAAGTGGCGAAAGTCAACGGGGACGTTCATTAGGTGATACCCTCGTTTTGGGGCAGTCGATCCTTCCTGGCTGTCATCCTGACATTGGGGTTAGCGGCGAGTCTGTGGCCGTCGCGACCGGACGTCACCGTTTCAGTCATATCGGCCCCATCTCGCCCTCCCTCTTCTTCCGCCATGATCGGTGACTATGGCGGGGAAATCCGAGAGGTGAAACCACGGAAAGACGGAATCCATCACATTGACACGCCAAAAATGATCCAACGGCTGCGGGAACTGAAGGTGAACACCTACTTTTACTTGATTTGGCACGAGCCGACCGATTGGGACGATTTGCGCCGTGAATTTTTGCCTGCCGCCCAAAAAGCCGGGATACAGGTGTGGGTTTATCTCGTACCGCCGAGTGAAGCGATGGAGAAAGCTTCGGAACCGTTTGGTACCGATTATGTAGCTTGGTTTCGGGCGATCGGTCACCTGTCCCGTTCGTTTCCCAACCTTAAAGGCGTTGTGATCGACGACTTCAACGACAACCGGGGATTTTTCACCCCGCAATATACGGAACGGATCCAGCAGGCGGGAAAAGCGGAAAACCCCGATCTGCTTTTTTATCCGCAGGTTTACTTTCCCGGCATCACGACCGATTTCATTGAGGGGTATCACCACACGATCGACGGCGTGGTCATGACTTTCCGAGACGACAAATACAGAAACACGCACCGTCTGCAAAGCCTGCCGGGACAGGTGAAACAGGCGCGCCAACTGTTGGCCCCCCATGGGCTGCCATTGGTGTTGATGATACATGCGAGCAAATTGTCGGCCACCCCGGCCAGTCCCACCGTCTCATACGTGGACAAAGCCGTGCGCTATGGAATGGATGCGCTGCGGAACAGACGTATTCAAGGTTTGATCACCTATGTCCTGCACAAAGTGTGGTTTCCGGAAGTGAAAGAACATCTGGCACGATCAGGGACAGGATACGCCAGTGTGTTCGTCTCGCCCAATAACCTGACCCAAACTGGAACATCGGCCGGTTTCCGGCAGAGAATCCGCCTTTCCCCATCGTCACGCTACCGATTGGCGTTCTCGTATATGAGCGTTTACCCGGATCAAGTGCCCCTTTCTCAAATGACTGGTCAATACCAAATGCAATTGTGGGTGGACCAACAGATCGTGTGGCGCAGAGATTTGGTGACACAGGACCGGGAACGGTGGGAAGATCAAACCGTCGATCTCACCTCTTACCTCAGAGGGAAGCCGTCCGCTTTGATCACATTATGCCTGACACGCATCAAAAACGGCCCTCCTGCTTGGATTTACATGGGATTTGACCGGCTGAAAACCGAGGGATTTACATTAGATAACCCGGACTTTGAATCGGTTAAAGCATGGACCGCGATCAGCACCAGTCCCGGGATGATCCCCTCTATGCTGCGGTTTGATCCCGGTAGACGAATCCGTGTCTATATCACCGTCATGCGGTTGTACCGCGCCTTTGATTTGTATCAACGACTCCGATCGGAAGTTCATAGGCCGCTCATCCGCGACTTGACAGAGCAATGGATGGGCAGCATGGTGGCAGGAAAAATAGAGGAATCTATCCGCCAATTGGAGGAAATGATGCGCTTTTTGGCCATCGAACGCGAGCTTACGTCCCAGAAAGGACTGCTCTTGCAATGCCGTGAGATGCTTCACCTTTTGAAAGTGATGGAATCCCCATCCGTACTGGATCGATCAGACTAAAACACCCTGCGGGGCCGCTTCCGCAGGGTGTTGGTTTTGGTTAAACGTATTATTTATTGATTTTCATCATCCATTAAGAAATTATCCGCTCCATCCGCAATGGCCAACTCATTTTCCAATGGATTGATCACATTGAGATAGTAATGAGCTGCCTCTGACTCCTGTCCACCGCGAATCATTTCCCAATAAGTCCGGTAGCTCTCTCGCAGCAGTTGAAATTTTTTAAGGAATTCCGCTTCAGATAGAATGGGAGGGCGTCCGTCCCCTTCCTCGGACCAAAACATCTTGTAACGTTCAATATACGCTTCATAAGAAGAAAAAGGATTCATCATGCCTTTTCAACCTCTTCCATCCGTTTGGATTAGCCTTTCCCGTTGATCACGGTTCCATGCATCTCGGCGATTGCCGGTCGGGATTCCAACCATGGATGGAATATGGTTCGTCAAAAGCGATCTTCCCAATTTAAGGATACTTTCAATGATTTCCCCTGCTGTGTGGTGATCAAAAGACCTGCTTGGGTCTCCATCTGCTCGAAGAAAAAACGGGTTTCTTCCGATCGGTTAAAACGTGCGGACAACCAGCCCGGACAGCTTTCGTTCCCTTCCACCCGGTACATGCTAAATAACTTTCCCTCATGCCGATCCACCGGCCGGATGCGATACTCCCGACCACGATCACGCAATGTCAGCCACGCATCCGTCACTATGATCGGACGAGCCGATCGGTTTATCCACACCACATCTACTTCCATCAGAGCGATCTGCGCTTCCTTTCGTCGTCCTGTGCGGCTTCCCCATCCCCCCTTTCCGGTATCAACGAATCGATAATAGTAGGCCCGAACCCGTCTCACCTGTACATCCAACCGCCCCCTGCCCTGAAACCATGTGGACAACAGGTCCTTCACAAAAGAAAAAAACAGGCTGATCAGCCCACCGACAAAAGCAGTGATCGCGATACTCAGCCATTTTGCCGCCACGGCAGCGCCTCCTTGTGCGGTTTGGCTGGATCGAAGAAAAACTGCTTTGACTCATATTTATGGCAATAGGCATTTCCACATGAAAGAACGACCTATCGTCGCAAAATTGTTGACAATGTCTGCGGGATCCGATTTCCCGTCTCCGCCCCGTAACCACAACTAGAGTCACAGGACGGGAAATTCGACCCGCTCCCAAATCACTATGATTAGACCACTTTGTCAAAAACCTGCGGATCGTCAGTTGCCCCTGGCATCGGCCACCTGCGATCCGGTATCGTCCAGTCCGATGGCATTTAGAATCGCGTGAGCGATTAACCGGTGGCCGCGGGTGTTGGGATGAATCTGATCCGCCAACCAATCGCGGTGCTCCGGTCTCAACAGATCGTCAATCTGAACGACGATGCACCCCGGTTGGGTGGAAACGGTTTGAGCCAACGCCGTATTCCAGTTGTCCAGCAGTTTTTCGGTAAGAGGGAAATACAACGCATCCGGCGGTACCGGGTTATACAAGGAAGTGACGAGAACAACGGCAGTGGGGTTCTCTTTTCGAATCAGTGTCAGGATTTGATTCAGATGATGGACAAATCCGTCCCTGATTTCGTCAAAAGAAGAGATTGCTTCCCACGGTTGGGAGCGCCTCAATGCCACCTTCAACACATCGTTTCCGCCAATGGTGATGGTGATCAGATCGGCTTGCCGGATTTTTCGCTTCATCTCGGGATGGTGCAACGCTATCCATAATTGTGATGAGGTTTGGCCGGACACACCCTGATTGTCCAGCTGCACCGGCAATTGATGTCGTTTGAGCCGATCTGCCACTTCCGCGGCGTATCCGCGTGGAGCCCCTTTCCCCAATGCGACCGAATCGCCCAACGCCAGATAATGCAGGCTTCCCTCGCGGCTCGCACGCGTCTTCAATGTTTGCAACACGGAGGGAGCTTCATGAACAATGCCGGTATCGAGAGAACGTGCAGAGACCGACGGATGCGATGCTTGAATCCATTCCCAACCGGCCCAACTGGAGACGCTGACCCAAACGGCCAGGATCACCGCCCATACTTTGTTCACGTCACTCACCTCCCGATTCCGTCTTCATCTAAGTATACGGGAGCAAGATCACACTCCCATTTCATCCATATAAAAGGAATGTAATAGGAATATTACATATTTTTTGCATGGAAACATGTTATTCCGATCAGATTTCCTGCTTTATTGAAATGCAAACAAAATCGGCGTTGATCGTTCCACTGAATGAGTGGAATGACCAACGCCGAACCGATTTCTGGGGAAAAGTCAAATCATGATCTCCGTACAAGCTCCGCGGAAAGCAAACCATAAGCCGAGTTCTGTACTCCGAGCGGTACCGACGGCGGCTTGTTCGCCTCCCGCCCATTGGAGTGGCAATCATCTGTCTAGGCTGTACATTGCTGCACAGCTCCAGCGACCTACCCGGGATCACTGCGGGCCACAGTTGCGTGCCAAGCACGCTGATCCCCTATCAGGTCTTGCTCCGGGTGGGGTTTACCTAGCCGGCATGTCTCCATGCCGCTGGTGCGCTCTTACCGCACCGTTGCACCCTTGCCTGTGAAGTGCCGAAGCACTTCCATCGGCGGTCTCCATTTCTGTGGCACTAGCCTTAGGGTCGCCCCCACCGGCCGTTAGCCGGCACCCTGCCCTATGGAGCTCGGACTTTCCTCCCGTGGCGCCTTGCGGCGATCCACCGGCGATTGCCTGGTTTACTTTCCGCTCTGCAACGGAGATCCGTTATATCAAATCGGAGATTACATTGTAACAAATCCTGCGCTCCGCCGCAAGTGGTATTCATTGACAATCAGGCGAAGCGAAAGGGATTGGTATCCACTTGGGAAGGTGTAACCGTCACATCCGGCAGTGCCGAACGCAACTTTTCACAGACCCGCGGCACAACCCAGCGCTCTACGTGATGCCCCGGATCGATCAGGCACAATCCGTCGGCCAATGCATCTTGCGCCGTATGGAAATCAACGTCCCCGGTGATGTAGACATCAGCTTGTTTGTCCAATGCCGCGGAATAAAAGCGTCCGCCAGATCCGCCCATGACCGCCACACGCCGCACTTGTCGATCCGGGTCGCCCACAAACCGTACTCTCTCGATTTCGTATGCGGATTTGACCTGTTCGGCCAATTCCCGCAGGGTGACTGGTTGCGTTAAATCGCCCACGCGTCCCAGCCCCATGGCCGGTCCGGGATTATCTAAGGGATAGAGGTCGTAAGCCACTTCTTCATAGGGATGTGCATCCAGCATCGCCTGAATGACTCGTGACTGGATCGATTCCGTGATGATGGTCTCCAGCCTGATTTCCTTGACACGCTCCAATTTTCCCTGTTCACCGATATAGGGGTTTGTTCCCTCCCGCGGAAGGTACGTACCGGTACCGTTCATGTTGAACGTACAATGGCTGTATTGGCCGATCCAACCGGCACCCGCTTCGCACATGGCGTTTAACACCGCTTCATGGTGATCTTCCGGTACAAAGACCACGATTTTTTTCAGTCGTTCATGAACATGCGGAAGCAATACTTCCGTCTCCTGCAAATCCAACCGCTCCGCCAGTACGTCGTTGACACCGTCATCCGCGGTGTCCAGATTGGTATGGGCGATGTAAACCTGGATCTGATGCTGTAACAGTTTTTGATATAAACGACCTGCAGGTCGGTCCGTCCGTAGAGATGATACCGGTTTGTAAATAACCGCATGATGGGCCACGATCCAGTTCGCCCCAAGACGAATCGCTTCATCCACCACGTCTTCATTCACATCCAACGTGACTAAAACCCCGCGAACCTCGGCATCCGGATCTCCCACCTGCAATCCGATCCGATCTTTTTCCACTGCCAGCCGCGGCGGAGCCCATGCCTCCATGGCCCGAATCAATTCGCGTCCTTGAATCCCCATTGCTCGATCCTCCTCCACTCTTCGATTTCACGGGCAATCTCGGCTCTGCGCTTCAGGCCTTCTTCCGACTTCGCCGCCTGAAGCCGATCGGCGATTCGCTGTTTCTCCTCCAATATTTCCCGAATCCGTCGTTTGAGCAACGGATGTCTTCGTTTCCATAACCAGGGCCCGAGAATCATCAGTTGTTCGGACGTCAACGGGGGTTGGTGGTAAAGCTCCGGATTCCCCCCTGGCTCCGCAATGAGGATTTCGTACAGAATCCCCCCGTCTTCCACCAACTCTTCCTCTGTCAGCGCCCATCCGTTGTCCACAAGCCACCGGCGAACATACCGGCCATCGGTGTTGGGCTGCAACACCAATTGGCGCACACCGGTCAATTTCTCTTTCCCTTCCTCCAATATGCGGGCGATGAGAGCACCGCCCATCCCGGCGATCGTGATTGCATCCACTTCCCCCGGACGCAAAACGGACAAACCATCTCCTTGCCTAACTTCGATCTGTTCCTGCCGTCCGGCTTGCCGCACACGTCGGCGCGCGTTTTCCAATGGGCCTGTATGTATTTCCCCGGCGATTCCGCGAACCAGTTTTCCGGAGTCCGCCAGTGCAATCAACAATAAGGCGTGATCTGCACCAATATCTGCCACCGTTCCCGGCCTGACCTTTTGCGCGATCACGCCCAACCGCTTGGACACTTGGACGGAAGGTGCATTCTCATTTGGTTGCACCATGAATGCATCCTCCTTCAGCAATCCTTCGTCTTTCCCATTATAACGAATCGAACTCAACTCCGCGATGCCGTTGTCCATGAACGCTTTTGAAGTGATGTGGATAAAATGAATGAGCGGGACGTTCGCCCTACGTCCCTGCATTCGTTTATGGGAGGCGAACAGATTGCCCACCGCCAATCAGATTTTCCATGCCAAGATCGGCCAGGTTGACTCGACTGCCACCATCAATTTGGGTGACACCATGAATGTCGGCTCGTCGTCCAACGACAAGGATATCGGCGGCTCATTTCCCATCGGAGATTTTTCTCTCAATATCACTGGAAGCCCCAACCAGGCGATTGACCCGGATATTATCGATCAAGCCGGGGAGGTACGTATTTAAGCTATCCTCTTTCGACGCCATGTCCGTCCATTTATGGGCCAGAGGAAAGGGCGGCCTTTTTCCCACGAGCCAAGTTACCAGGAGCGAGAGGAAAAACCCTCCCTTCAGGGTAGGTCAAACGCGGGAGTGCTTTCGCCCTCTCGCAATCCTTACAGAATATGGATTCACCCAGAAGCCAGCCACATCTGATCCATCCATTGGTTTGCAGAAGGTCGACAGTGGCCAGCTTTCATTTTATCGTGTTTTAAAGTACAGCCACTTGTCGAAAAACGGGGTCAGGTCTTTGCCAGCCACTTCATTGGCAACCTGGATAAAATCCTTAGTGGTAGCGATTTGATACTGATACCGTTGATAATACGTTTGCAGAATCCGCAACACCTTGTCCTTGCCGATTTCGTCCGCCAGTTCCCACATCATGGCCGCCGGGCGGGTATACACCATCAATCCGTAAACGAGATCCGAATAGCGGTACAGAGATTCAACCGAGGTGACGCCGGTTTTCCGGTTGATCCGGTTGCAGTGCTCCGCGGCACGAACAAGGAGATCTCGCTCATCTTCTCCCATTTGGTCATGCATGTAGAGAAACTCAGAAAATGTGGTCAAGCCTTCGTCCAACCACGGTTCCTTTACTTGATTGTTGCCCACCACTCCATACCACCACTGATGGGCCAGCTCGTGAACGACCACATTGACGGCGGGCCGTTCCCCTTGTCGTGTGGGTATCTTGGGGATCGATGTAACCAGTCCGGGATATTCCATCCCCGCGATTCCATAGCCTGTTTCTCCCAACACCACATCCACTTCGTCATACGGATAGGCGCCAAAACGTTTGGAGAAAAACTTCATTCCGGATACGGCGGCATCGTGCAGCTCCTGTGCCACATCTTCCATACCGGGCAAATACCAAAGCCGTACGCGTACGGAACCGGCCTTCCCCTGCACCTCCTCGTAATCTTTGGTGATGACAGCAGCAAAATCCCGCACATTGTCACGGCGAAGGGTGACGACCCCTTCCACCGGATCTTCCGGGTCACGAGCCGAAGTGATCAATCGATATCCCGAAGGCACATGAAACGTGATCTCAAAATCGGACATCCGGGTGTAAAACGGATCACCGATGGTCGTATACGGTTCAGTATGCCAACCGTCTTGATCCTTCACCGCCAGCATCGGATACCATTGTGCCAAGAAAGCGGTTCGTTTAAAAGTGTTTAACCGGGTGCCGCCCTTGGGCAACTGCAACCGGTAATCCATATCGATCCGCATTGTTTTCCTTGTTCCCACTTGTTTGGGCAACGGTACCTTCATTACCGTCTCCTTCACTTGGTGGGCAACAGAATTACCGTCCACTTTCACATGGGAGACATGGAGGTACCCCGGTTGCTTTGGTTTGGTATGAGCTCCCCATTTCCAATGGGCGAAAGCGTTCGGATACAAATGAAAATAGACTTCCCGCAAACCGCTTACTTGTTTGGCGGGTAATGTCACCGTGACATGACCGGTAACCTGTACCGATTCGTCATGATAGTGGGCTGTGATCCGGTAATGCGGACGCTCCTTTTTTTCCGCAGATGGAGCCGTCCGCGACACATTCATCGGACGGGGCGACCAACCGGTCACAATCAGACTGATCACTGCCAAACAACTGAACCAAAAGAAAAAACGGCGTTTCATCCGTTCATCCACCCATTTCTGTTGGAGATTTTCCTCTATAGGATGATCCAACCAAAAGGGAAATATGAACGGCAAACGCCATCAATCAAAACGGGGGCTACAGGTTGCCACGCCGTGCTTGTTCACGTTCGATCGCTTCAAACAGCGCTTTGAAGTTTCCTTCGCCGAATCCGCGTGCTCCCTTGCGCTGAATGATCTCAATGAAAAGGGTGGGCCGGTCAACAATCGGTTGTGTAAAAATCTGCAGGAGATAACCCTCGTCATCCCGGTCTACCAGAATGTTGAGTCGACGCAAATCCGCGATCGATTCGTCGATGCTTCCCACACGTTCGGTCAGGGCGTCATAATACGAATCGGGAGTAGACAAGAACGCCACCCCGTTATGTCGCAGGGTTTCCACGGTTTTGACGATGTCGTTGGTCAGCAAGGCCACATGCTGCACCCCTGCACCGCGATAAAACTCCAAGTACTCCTGAATCTGCGATTTCCGTTTGCCTTCGGCCGGTTCGTTGATCGGGAACTTGATTCGTCCGCCGTTGTGCATCACCTTGGACATGAGTGCCGAGTACTCGGTACTGATGTCTTTGTCGTCAAAATGGATCATTTGCTTGAAACCCATTACGTTTTCATAATAGGCAACCCACTCCTCCATTCGTTCCACATTGCCCACCACATGGTCAATGGCCACCAATCCGGCGTCATGATGGGGGATGCCGCATTCAGGTGAAGCAAATCCAGGGGCGAACAAACCGTTATATTGATGCCGTTCGATCAGGGTATGAACGGTGTCCCCGTATGTGCCGATGACCGCTTTTTTGATCACACCGTGTTCATCCCGCAATTCATGAGGTTCTTTTATCGGAATGCCACCTCTTGAAACCGCTTCCAAATAAGCGCTTTCAACATCATCCACCAACAGCGCGATATCCTTGACCCCGTCACCGTGTTGTTTCACGAATTCGGCAATCGGATGATCCGGACCATACGCACCGCTGACAACCAGGCGGATCTTCCCTTGCTCCAGTACATAGGAAACTTGATCCCGATTTCCCGTCTCCAACCCGCTATAAGCCACAAGACGGAACCCAAATGCCCGGCAAAAGTAATGCATCTCTTGTTTTGCGTTGCCCGTATAGATTTCCAAATAATCCACATCACGGATCGCAAAGAAATCCCGATCCGTCGAAGCAGCTTGTAATTGCTGCACCATCAATCGCCACCCCAGTCAGAATCTTATTTACCTTCAGGTTATATCCATTTCCGGAGAGGAGCAAGCACACGCAGTAACGCTGTTGTGTACTGCATAACTGAAGAAACCCCCAGGGACACGAGCGTTTTTTGCAACTGATGATGGACACCACCTCCCATACGGGTACCAATCAAAAGTGATTTCACATCAAATCTCTTCATCTGGACTTCTCTGCCATTCCAAGCGTGGCAACTGACAATCAATCGGGCACAACATCTGCTCAAGAGGGGTGTTAAGCGGATGGAGGATGAACCGACGAAACATCGTGAAGGGGTGTTTGGAAAAACGCGATAAACCGTTCACAAAAACGGTACTAGATCTCTGTTCGGGCTGGATAAATCGGGAGTGGAAAAAGACTAATTCCCACAAAAAAACCGCCTCCCGCTGAGCGAGTGACGCAGAGGCGGGAGACGGTTTCCGATTTTTTGGCATGGGGAGGGATTCTTCAAATGTGGGATTGGCGCATCTGTACAGCCATCTCCCGCAACTTGTACTTTTGAATTTTCCCGCTGGCCGTCATCGGATACTCCGTCACGATTTGAAGTGCCTGCGGAATTTTGAAGTGGGCAATCTGCCCCCGACAAAAATCCTGCAGTTCCTCTAGTGTCAATGTTTCTCCTTCTTTGATGCGGACAAATGCCATCACCTGTTCCCCATATTTTTCATCAGGCACACCGACAATCTGCACATCGAGGATTTTGGGATGAGTGTAGAGAAACTCCTCGATTTCCCGCGGGTAAATATTTTCCCCACCGCGGATGATCATATCTTTCAACCGACCGGTGATGCGGACGTACCCGTCTTCGTTCATGGTTGCCAGATCGCCCGTGTGCAGCCACCCGTCATCATCTAAGACCTCCTTGGTGGCTTCGGGCATTTTGTAGTATCCCTTCATCACATGGTAACCTCTGGTACACAATTCGCCCTGCACACCCGGCTCCACTTCGGCCCCCGTATTGGGATCCACGATCTTCACTTCCACATGGGGTAAGGCCCTTCCTACCGAAGCAACGCGCAATTCGATCGGATCATCCGTCCGTGTCTGTGTGATTCCAGGCGAGGATTCGGTTTGACCGTAAACGATGGTTATTTCCCGTGCGCCCATCACGTCGACCACTTTTTTCATCAGTTCGATCGGGCAGTTGGAACCAGCCATGATGCCCGTACGAAGGGAAGATAAATCAAATCGATCGAACTCGGGATGATTCAGCTCGGCGATAAACATGGTCGGCACCCCGTGCAAACCGGTACAGCGTTCCTGTTCCACCGCTTCGAGCACCCGGAGCGGATCGAATTCCGTAATCGGAACCATCGTAGCGCCGACGGAGACACAGGCCAATGTACCCAACACACACCCGAAACAGTGGAAAAACGGAACCGGGATGCAGAGGCGGTCCTGATGGGTCAACCGCATGCACTCGGCGATGTTGCGGGCATTGTTGACAATGTTGCGATGGGTGAGCATGACGCCTTTGGGAAATCCGGTGGTACCCGATGTGTACTGCATGTTGATCACATCTTCCGGATGCAACGACTGCTGCCGCTGCACCAGTTCCTCGTCGGTCACTTCATCTCCCATTTGAAGGATGTCCTCCCACAAAAACATGCCCGGCTTGCGCTCTCGCCCCAGGAGGATGACGTTTTTCAGCTTGGGCAAGCGGTCGGAACGCAATTCACCCGGCAAGCAATCATTCAATTCGGGACAGATCTCCATCAGCATCTCGACGTAATTGTTTCCTTTGAACTGTTCCATCAGGATCAAGGTTTCCGTATCCGACTGGCGCAGCAGATATTCCAGCTCTCGAGTACGGTAGTTGGTATTGACTGTGATGAGGACGGCACCCATCTTGCCTGTAGCAAACTGAGTCACCAACCACTCCGGCTCGTTTCGCGCCCAGATCGCCAGATGATCTCCCTTTTTCAATCCCAATTTCATCAAGCCGCGCGCAGCCCGGTTGCATTGCTGCTGGAATTCCCGGTAACTCCAACGCAACCCGTACTCCGGATAGACCACCGCAGGATGATCCGCCAACCGATCTGCCATTCGATCTAACAGATCACCCAACGTGATTTCGAGAAGTTCCGCCACCCGTTGCCCTCCTCGTTTCAACACCCGATTTCCCGGGCGATGATGTTTCGCTGGATTTCCGAAGTTCCTTCTCCGATTTCCGTCAATTTGGCGTCGCGGAAAAAGCGTTCCACCTTGTAGTCATGCATGTATCCATAGCCTCCATGGATTTGAACCGCTTGATTGCATACCATCATCGCCACCTCGGAGGCAAACAATTTGCACATGGATGCTTCTTTGGTGAATCGGCGCCCCTGGTCTTTCAGCCAAGCTGCCTTGTACACCATGTTGCGGGCCAATTCGATGTACATGGCCATGTCGGCCAGCTTGTGCTGAATCACCTGAAACTTCGAAATAGATTCTCCAAACTGCATCCGTTGCTTGGCGTATTGCAATGCCGCTTCATACGCCCCCTGTGCAATTCCGACCGCCATCGCCCCGATACCGATCCGTCCACCATCCAGCGTGATCAGGAACTGTTTAAACCCTTCCCCGATCTTGCCCAGGATGTTTTCATGCGGCACACGCACATGATCCAACACTAACTCGGTCGTGTTGGAACTGTGCAGACCCATTTTGTGATATTGATCGATCACTTGAAAACCTTCCGAATCCGTTGGTACGATAAACGCGGTGATCTCGGGTCGCTCCCCTTTTTTCCCCGTCACTGCCGTCAATGACACAAAACGGGCGTAACTGGCGTTGGTGATGAAACATTTGGAGCCGTTGATCACCCATTCATCTCCCTCACGCACCGCGGTCGTCTTGGTTCCTCCCGCATCCGAACCGGCATTGGGCTCGGTCAGTCCGAATGCCCCGAGCGTCTCCCCACGACAAAGCGGAACCAGATATTTTTGTTTCTGTTCTTCGGTACCGAACAAATACAACGGGGCACAACCCAACGAGATATGAGCAGAATATGTGATGCCCGTCGAGGCGCATACTCGGCTCAGCTCTTCCACTGCGATGGCGAAGCTGACCGTGTCTGCTCCACCGCCGCCGTATTCCTCAGGAAACGGCAACCCCATCAGATTGAGCTCCGCCATTTTCTCAAACACCTCTCGAGGAAACCGCTTGGTTCGATCCCGCTCGTCGGCGGTAGGAGCCACCTCTCCTTCGGCGAAATCACGCATCAATTTGCGGATCATTTTCTGCTCTTCCGTCAGGTCGAAATTCATGTTCTCCCACTCCTTCTTTTATGTTAGAAAGCGCTATCAATACCATTATAGGTGGATCCTTCTGTTTTCATCAAGAATTTTGGCAATGAACACTTTTTTCTGTCGTTTAAGGCGCGGAAGAGCGTTTGCATTGTGATTTGAAAAGGGATAAAATTGAGTCAGTATCCGACAAGAAAAAAGCACCCGTGTAGGATGCTTCCCTCACGGATGCTTATTCGAGGAAATCTTTGAGCCGTTTGCTCCGGCTGGGATGGCGCAATTTGCGGAGCGCTTTGGCTTCGATCTGCCGAATCCGCTCCCGGGTGACGCCGAACACCTTGCCCACTTCTTCCAGTGTGCGGGTGCGGCCGTCGTCCAAACCAAACCGGAGGCGCAATACGTTTTCTTCGCGCTCGGACAGGGTGTCCAGCACTTCTTTCAGCTGTTCTTTCAACAACTCATAGGCGGCTGCATCCGCCGGCGCCTGCGCGTCGTCGTCGGGGATGAAATCCCCCAGATGGGAGTCGTCTTCTTCCCCGATTGGCGTTTCCAGCGAAACCGGTTCTTGAGCGATTTTCATGATTTCGCGAACCTTTTCGGGGCTGAGGTTCATCTCCTTGGCGATTTCTTCCGGCGTGGGTTCGCGTCCCAGTTCCTGCAACAGCTGACGGGAAACCCGAATCAGTTTGTTGATCGTTTCGACCATATGCACCGGGATTCGGATCGTGCGGGCCTGATCGGCAATCGCACGGGTGATCGCTTGGCGAATCCACCACGTAGCGTAAGTACTAAACTTGTACCCTTTGCGATAGTCGAATTTCTCGACGGCTTTAATCAGACCCATATTGCCTTCTTGGATCAGATCCAGGAACAGCATGCCCCGGCCCACATACCGTTTGGCGATACTGACCACCAGACGGAGGTTGGCCTCGGCGAGGCGCCGTTTGGCTTCTTCGTCCCCCTGTTCGATCCGCTTGGCGAGCTCGACTTCCTCCTCCGCAGACAACAACGGTACACGTCCGATCTCCTTCAGGTACATCCGAACCGGGTCGTTGATTTTGACGCCCGGAGGCACACTCAGATCATCATCCAGATATTCTTCTTCAGGATGCGTATCATCATCATCGAAGACCATATCATCATCAACGTCTTCGTTGATCACTTCGATCCCCTGATCAGCCAACTGCTCAAAAAATTCATCGATTTGTTGGGAGTCCTGATCGTAGGCGGACAATTTTTCCATAATCTCTTTATAGCTGAGAACGCCCCGTTTCTTGCCGAGGTCGATCAGTTGTTCCTTCATTTGTTCCAAAGAAAGATCCATCTCGGTGTCAACATGTTGCTCCTTTGCCAATGTCAGTTCCCTCCTTCCCTGATTTCACCGCTTCAGGCCAGCATTTTCTTTTTCTTTTCCAGTTGTAGAAGCTCGATTCCCAACTGGGCCGCCTTTGCGGTGTCACCAGCACGTTCTGCTTCTTCAATCTGACGTTTGATTTCTAATAATTGAAGATGAATGGAATGATGGCGGATGCGTCGGATGCAGTCGTCCACGGCTTTACCGGGAATATCGTCCGGGATGTCCATCATCGCCAGTTCACTGATGTACGATGTCAGCTCGGCATCCTTAACGTAATGTAAGAACCGTCCCGGATCGGCCGGATAACCCTCGGCATAATATGCATACAGGCGTGCAACGATAGCTTGGTATTCATCAACGTAAAAGTCCGCGCCGATCGCTTCCTGTACATACATAGCGATTTCCTTGTCACGGATCATCATGGCAAGCAACTGTTTTTCCGCCTCATGCGCAGCAGTGCGTCTGTCTGGACCGACCATGTGTTTGGTATTATGATATTCATTATTCCACTTTGTTTGACCTTTATCCCTTTTGTTTTCTCTTTGTTTGCGACGACGGATGCGCCTGAGCTCTTGTTTCAGGGCATCCAGGGACAACCGGTGCTCTTCTGCCAAACGACGGACATAATGGTCCTGCTCGATGGCAAGGGGAAGGTCAGCGACCACTTCCAGTGCCTGCGTCAAATATTTCAACCGTTGCGGTTCATCCCGGAGATCGAAATCTTTTTTTAAACGCTCCAGTTTGAACGCAGTCAACGGGAGAGCGGAACCAATGACGTCCCGGCGAAATGATTCGGCACCTCGTTCACGGATATAATCGTCGGGGTCCATCCCTTGCGGCAGTTGTGCCACCTTGACGATAACCCCTTGTTCGTGGAGTAGTTCCAGACCGCGATCGGCCGCGGATTGACCGGCATCATCGGCATCGTAGCAAATGATGGCCATCTCCGCATTGCGCCGGATCACACGGGCTTGCTCCTCCGTAAGCGAAGTGCCCAGGGACGCCACACCGGAACGAATCCCAGCCTGCCAAGCAGCGATCACGTCCATGTAACCTTCAAACAGGACAGCTTGCTGATCTTTGCGCATCGCTTGACGGGCACGGTGCAGGTTGAACAGATTACGTCCCTTGTGAAAGACAGGTGTTTCCGGGCTGTTCAGGTATTTGGGCCGACCTTCGCCCAATAGCCTGCCGCCGAAACCGATCACACGACCTTGCGCGTCATGGATGGGAAACATGATCCGTCCACGGAACCGGTCATAGTAACCGGACCCGTTTTCGCGCACTGAGATCAGCCCCGCTTCCTCAATCTCCTGCACCTGATATCCCCTTCCTTTGAGAAACGACAGGAGGAATTGCCGAGAGGCAGGTGCATATCCGATCTGAAACTCGCGGATCGTCTCCATGCTCACCCCCCGACGTTCCAGATATGCCCGTGCCGGCTGACCATGATCCGTATTCACCAGCAAGTGATGGTACAATCTTGCCGCCAAGTCCAACGCCTGACGCAAACGGGTGCGCCTGTCATCCTCTGGCCGGTCCTCCCGCTCCGTCTCGGGCAGGGCGATCCCGGCCTGATCGGCCAGATGGCGAACAGCTTCGATAAAGGTGAGCTGTTCAATCTCCATCATGAATTTAATCACATCGCCGCCTGCACCACATCCGAAACAATAAAAAATCTGCTTGTCGGGAGCGACGGAAAAGGAAGGGGTTTTTTCTGAGTGAAATGGGCATAAACCGAAATAATTACGCCCACTTCGCTTTAGTTGCACATATTGACCCACTATGTCCAAGATATCAAAATGCTCTCGGACTTGGTCGATGACTTCGTCAGGGATGCGTCCCATCAAGAAATCACCGCTTTCCCGTCTAGATGATCCGTTCCTTGCAGCAGAACCAGGGGTTGCGCCTTTACATCCTCTTTGTATTCGACAAAATCCGTCAAAATCCTGCACAACCCCCAATGATAACCTATAGTAATATTTGGTTTAAATGGATGGAAAAAAAAGAAGGAAACGTTGCCCAACCCCCTATCCCTTTATTCTACACAGAGCACGCGAATCCTTCCATACCCTTGGTGGATTTCTTTATCGACAAAATTGTGTCGAATTTTGCAAGATCAATCCAAAATGATACACCTGTAGTATTATACGCTGACAAATGGAAAAAATCCTGCCCCAACCTTGACATCTTCTTTTTTTTCTATCTTAGAATCATTATTATCTGATACGGATGACAAAAGGCCCGCGAACATGTCAGGACGGGCCTTTTGTCTTCAGTAATTCTATTCCCCTATGACAGACAACCAAACATCGTAGGACGGACGATTGGGATTCCCCTTTCCTACTTCGAAGGGTCTAGGGGGTGTGGTACCAACCACACGCTTCTTGTATCAGGAGCGCTCCGCCGACAAAGCAGCTTGCGCAGCGGCCAGACGGGCCAAAGGAACCCGGAACGGTGAACAGCTGACGTAATTCAGTCCGGTGTCATGGCAGAATTGAATGGAACGCTTTTCACCGCCGTGCTCACCGCAGATTCCCGTTTTCAGATCAGGTTTAGTCTGGCGGCCCAGCTGGACGCCCATGGAAACCAGCTTGCCCACCCCTTCGGTGTCAAGGGTGATGAAGGGATTATCGGGTAAGATTTTTTGGTCCACATACTGATGCAGGAATTTGCCTTCGGCATCGTCACGGCTGTAACCGAACGTCGTTTGCGTCAAGTCGTTGGTACCGAAGGAGAAGAAGTCCGCTTCCTCGGCGATCTGATCGGCCGTCAGCGCTGCCCGCGGCACTTCGATCATTGTACCGATGGTATACGAAATCGAAACACCCGTCTCCTGTTGAACTTGTTCCGCCACTTCCTCTACCAGTTTGCGCATCTCATGCAGTTCGTTGACATGACCGACCAGCGGTATCATGATCTCGGGCTGCACATCAACCCCCTCTTTTTTGACAAGGGAGACAGCTTCAAAAATGGCCCGTACCTGCATCGCATAAATTTCCGGGTGGATAATGCCCAGTCGGCAACCACGGTGCCCCAGCATCGGGTTGAACTCATGCAGTGCCCGTACCTTGCGCAACAGGTTTTCTTTTTTCAGCAGTTCCCGCTTGTCCGCATCCGGCGTCATCCGCAGTCGGGTGATTTCCACTAACAACTCTTCCACGTCCGGCAAAAACTCATGGAGCGGCGGGTCCAAAAGACGGATGGTGACGGGCAGACCGTCCATCGCCCGGAAGATACCGACAAAGTCCTCGCGTTGCATGGGAAGGAGTTTGTCCAGTGCCGCCTGACGCTCTTCCAATGTTTCCGCCAGGATCATCTCCTGGACGATCGGAACACGATCGGCCTCCATAAACATGTGCTCAGTCCGACACAGACCGATCCCTTCGGCGCCAAATTCCCGAGCTTTAGCCGCATCATGCGGATTGTCCGCATTGGCTCGAACTTTCAGCTTGCGCACCTCATCCGCCCAGGTAAGCAACGTCTGGAATTCCCCGGAGAGTTCCGGATCGATGAGGGGTACTTCACCCAGCAACACCTTTCCGGTGCCGCCGTCGATGGACAGGCGATCTCCCTGACGAATCACAGTGTCCCCGATGTGCAGTTCTTTCTGCTGCAAATCGATCTTCAACTCTTCGCAACCGCAAATGCACGGTTTACCCATCCCACGCGCCACCACAGCCGCATGACTGGTCATGCCGCCCCGGCTGGTCAATACACCTTCGGCGGCGATGATACCGTGAATGTCTTCCGGTGTCGTTTCCGGTCGGACCAAAATCACTCGATGTCCCTCGTTGGCCCATTTTTCCGCGGTGTCAGCATCAAACACCACTTGTCCGGAAGCGGCACCAGGGGATGCCGGCAACCCTTTGGCCACCACTTCCAGCTGAGCATCAGGATCAACACGGCGATGCAAGATCTGGTTCAACTGATCCGGATCGACGCGCAACAGAGCCGTCTGTTTGTCGATGATGCCCTCCTGCACCATATCGACCGCGATCTTGACAGCTGCATGGGCCGTCCGTTTACCCGCGCGGGTTTGCAGAATGAACAATTTGCCCCGTTCCACCGTAAATTCGATATCCTGCATATCGCGATAATGATGCTCCAGGCGTTGGCTGATTTCCTGGAACTGCTTGTAGATTTCCGGCATTTGTTCGGCCAGTTGGGCAATCGGTTGGGGGGTGCGGATGCCGGCGACGACGTCTTCCCCTTGCGCATTGATGAGAAATTCGCCGTAAAGTGTTTTCTCTCCGGTCGAGGGGTTGCGGGTAAACGCTACACCAGTGCCCGAATCGTCTCCCATGTTGCCAAACACCATCATCTGCACGTTAACAGCCGTTCCCAAATCATCGGGGATTTTGTGTAGCTTGCGATAGATGACGGCACGCTGGTTGTTCCAAGAGTCGAATACAGCGATCACCGCCCGGCGCAGTTGTTCATGTGGATCCTGTGGAAATGCCGCACCGGTCTGTTCCTGCACGAGCTTCTGGAACGAAGCGATCACCTGTTTCCAATCGTCCGCTGACAATTCTGGATCGTGTTTGACGCCCCGCGATTCCTTCACGTTTTCGATGATCCGCTCAAAACGGTAGTGGTCGATCCCCAAAACCACATCACCGAACATCTGGATGAACCGGCGGTAGCAGTCATAGGCAAACCGGGGATTTCCGGTCAGTTGCGCCAATCCTTCCACCGTTTCGTCATTGAGTCCCAGGTTCAGAATGGTGTCCATCATACCGGGCATCGAGTACACTGCGCCAGAACGCACAGACACCAACAACGGATTGAACGGATCTCCCAATTTTTTCCCTGTTTGCGTTTCCAATTCTGCCAATGCTTCTCGAATTTCATCCAGCAGCCCTTCGGACAATTGTTTCCCACGAGCATAGTAATCATTGCACGCTGCCGTGGTAATCGTAAACCCCGGAGGAACCGGGAGGCCGGCGCGGGTCATCTCGGCCAGGTTGGCACCTTTGCCTCCCAACAGGCTCCGCATTTGGGCGTTTCCTTCATGAAACAGGTAGACTCGCTTCTCGCTCATACAGCAGTGCCTCCCTTGCGCAGAATGTCCAGAATCAGGTTGGCCGTTTCTTCTACCGCTTTGTTGGAAACGTCGACGATCGGACAACCAACCCGTTTCATAATTTTTTCCGCGTACTCGAGCTCTTGCAGAATCCGCTCCATATTGGCGTAGTTAGCTCTTGAAGTCAACCCGAGCGCCTTGAGACGTTCACGCCGGATATTGTTCAATTGCTCGGGTTGAATGGTGAGTCCAATACATTTTTTGTTGTCGATCATAAAGAGCTCCTCCGGAGGCTCCACTTCCGGAACGAGCGGTACGTTGGCCACTTTCAGCCGCTTGTGCGCCAAATACATGGAGAGCGGCGTTTTGGAGGTGCGCGACACGCCGATCAAGATCACGTCTGCGCGCAACAGTCCACGCGGATCGCGACCGTCATCGTACTTGACCGCAAATTCGATGGCTTCCACCCTGCGAAAATAATCTTCATCCAGACGGTGGACCAGTCCGGGCTCCCGTTTGGGCTCCTGTTGGAATAAACGCGATAGTCCATCAATCATGGGTCCCATGATATCCACGACGGGAATACCCGCTTTGCCCGCCTCTTCCAACAAAAGCTGCTGCAACTCCGGAACCACCAGTGTGAACGCAATCATACCGTTCACTTCTTTGGCCGCTTGAACCGTTTCCAAAATTGTGCCCTTATCGTCCACATATGGGATACGCCGAATGTCGATATGACCGCCATTGAACTGGCTGGATGCCGCACGGACCACAAATTCGGCCGTTTCCCCGATGGAATCGGAAACGACAAAAACAATCGGCTGTTGGCTTTGACTGGATATGGTTCTTCCCCTCCTACCTCAGACATCTGTATGTTGTCCCAGCTCCACAAACGCTTTGGTGATCGTCGTTTTGGTGATGCGTCCGATCACTTCCACCCCGTCGCCATCCTCCATCTGGCGCACCACTGGAAGCGCGTCGACCTGATACCGCATCAGCTTGGCCGCTGCGTCCAACAACGAGTCATCCAGCGAGCACGTGACGATGTTGGGCATCCGTGTCATGACAATGCTGACGGGGATCGTTTGCAAGTCCTGTTTGCCCATGGCCGTTTTCAACAAATCTTTCCGTGAAACAACGCCGGCTAGCTGTTTATTATCCTTGACAACGAACAAGGTACCGACATCTTCGAGAAACATGGTGCAAATGGCGTCATATGCGGAGGTTTCCTCTTTGACCACGATCGGCAGTGATTTGTAATCCTTGACCATCAACTTGCGAACATGTTCGCCGAGGAGTTGATTGGCTGATTTGCCGGCATAAAAATACCCCACTCGAGGTCGCGCATCCAAAAATCCCGCCATCGTCAGGATGGCCAGATCCGGACGTAACGTAGCCCGCGTCAGATTGAGCTTCTCGGCGATTTGCTCACCGGTGATCGGCCCTTCGTCTTTGACGATTTGCAAGATCCGTTCTTGGCGTTTGGTTAGCTCGATCTCCCCACACCCCCAGTACGATCCGAACCCTTATTATGTCATACTTAATTGTTTGTTTCACCATTTAGTATATACTATATCCCATTCCCAGTTTGTCTGCAACCAATTTCTTCACAGTTCCTTCATGAGTTTTTTCGTTTGGGGAACACTAGCGCGTGTCTGATCCATATCGTGCGCGTCGCTTTCCTGGCTCGCTCCACCTGCGCCCCGGCAGGGAAGCAGATTATGGCTGGCCGCTTTGAACCGGAGAGCACAGGAAGCGGGCGAGGATATCGACCACGCTTCTATCCTCAGGATTCCAATTACCTGCCACTCTTTGAATATTACGGCTCTGATTGTGTTTTTCTTTTGAATAGGTGAAAAAACCAACTGGTCAATGGAGGAATTCTCTCATGCTGTTCTCCAATCCGGTGGCGGTGACAAGCCCGCCTGATCTCCATCAACTGCATACCATCGGCAAATTGGGCATTCGCCGGGTGGAATTGCAACTTTCGTCCACACGATACACATCGGAGGAACTGGCTGACTTGTTCCGAACTTCCGGCACGGAGCCAATTGCCTTTCGCGTCCCTCCGCACATGGGGTTGGGTACCCCTTCCTTTGATCTTGAACATTGGCGATATTGGCTGGAAACCGTTGCTCCCCTGTTTCCGGAACAACCCAAATGGGTGATCGGATTCGGTGCTACCGTTTCATTGGGAGAAATATTCGAGTTCCTGGACGAGCGACCCCATGATTTCAACGCCTTACATGACTTCAAAACGGAATACGTGGAAACAGTGATCAACCAGCTGCGCCAGATCGAGGAGATCGCCCAACCGCTCCATATCCAACTGCTGATAGAAAATGCACCGATGGGAGGTTCCCTGTATTTTGAACCGGGACAAGCCCGCATCCACCCAGCTTTGCGCACACCTCGCCATCTGCTGCAAATCGCGCAAGCGACCGGTGTGAAACTGTGCTTGGACACAGCTCATGGGCGTATCGTATCCAACGTTCTGTCCTATATGCACCGTTCCCGCAGTCTATTTGCAGGCGCAACGGAAAAGGAGATCCTGAACGCACCGCGTTCCTGGCAGGAATTCTACAAACAAACCCGGGACCATATCGAGTTGATCCGACTTTCCTATGCGGTCAGCTGGGGGGACACCCCACAAACAGCACATATCCCCTTTCCGAAGGAAGCACACTCGGAATTGCTCGATTTTGCCGAAGAAGTGGATACCGCTACACCGATCACTTTGGTTGCCGGAGAAACGTCAGAACAGCTGCCATCGTTCCTGGATACATTACGCCAATTGAAAAAACGATAAAGGAAAAGGCCGTTCCGTTATGGAACGGCCTTTTTTTACGTCAAAACCAATTGATCGAACCGGGCGAACTGATGCACCAGATCCGTGATTCTGCGCAACAAACCCAGTCTGCGTGTCCGGACGGTTTCGTCCTTCACCATCACCAAGACTTCATCAAAGAACCGATGGATGACGGGAACCATCGACGCCAACGCTTCATACATACCGTCTGCATCCTGTTGGGACAAGCTCGCCGTAAAGGCTTTTTCGGCCTCCCGATAGGCTTTGTACAACTCGCGCTCGGCCGTCTCCGTCATGTCAGTTTCATCCAACGGCACATCGGCCGTCCCCTTTACACCGAGATTGGCCGTGCGGGTGAAACCCTCTACGGCCAGTTTGTATGTTTCGTATGCGTTCGCCCGGTCGATCAATACTCTTGCTTTGGCCAACACCAGCTTGGGCCTGGAAATGTCCGCCCCCAGCACCGCATCGATTACATCGTAACGAATGCCTTCTTCCTGCAGAACAGTTTTCAAACGTTGTGCAAAGAACGAACGCAATTCTTCTGCGATTTCCTCCGGCGATTTTTTCAAAAGCCCATCCG
The DNA here is from genome assembly GCF_030433435.1 of Polycladomyces subterraneus. Taxonomy (NCBI): domain Bacteria; kingdom Bacillati; phylum Bacillota; class Bacilli; order Caryophanales; family Thermoactinomycetaceae; genus Polycladomyces; species Polycladomyces subterraneus. The sequence continues at coordinate 68,354 of NZ_JANRHH010000047.1, read as the reverse complement.
AGTTCAGGCGCTCCAGCGAGATGGTCCACAACTGATCCAGCGTTAACTGAGACCAACCGTGATCCAGCAGGATTTGCACGATGCCGGACGCCCTTCTCCGCAGCCCGTAAGGATCTTGGGAACCGGACGGCTGGATGCCAATTCCAAAACAAGCGGCGATGGTGTCCATTTTGTCGGCCAACCCGATCACGGCACCAATCGCGGACTGCGGCGTCTCATCCCCGGCATGGCGCGGCTGGTGATGTTCCCTGATCGCCCGTGCCACTTCTTCGTCTTCCCCGGCTTTACGCGCATACTCCTCGCCCATGATTCCTTCCAGCTCGGGGAACTCGTAGACCATCTGCGTGGACAGATCGAATTTGCAGATCTGAGCCGCCCGTTTCAATACCCGTCGACGGTTTTCTTCCCATTGCAACGCATCGGCCAGACGATCCGCCAAATGCACGATCCGCCGCACTTTGTCGCCCACGGTACCCAATTCTTCGTGAAACACGACCTGATCCAGTTTTTCCATCGCCTGATGAATCGGCAGCTTCAGGTCCTCGTCATAGAAAAATCGCGCATCGGCCAAACGGGCGCGCAATACCTTTTCATTCCCTTTGGCCACCACGTCGAGCGAGGTTTCGTCCCCGTTCCGCACAGTAACAAAATGCGGCAACAAGCGGCCGTCTGCTGATTCCACCGGGAAGTAACGCTGATGTTCCCGCATCGTAGTGATCAGCACGGCACGCGGTAACACCAGAAAATCTTCATCGAACGAACCGGCAAGTGCCGTCGGGTACTCCACCAAGTTCGTCACTTCGTCCAACAGATCTTCCGCGACCGGTATACGCCATCCGCGTTTCGCTTCCATCTGCTGCAACTGATCCAAAATCATCCTCCGCCGCTCATCAACGTCGGCGATCACCCATTGCTTGCGAAGGGTTTCCAAATATTGGCCCGGATGAGACAACGTCACTTCTTCCCCCAAGAACCGATGGCCCCTCGTCCTGTTGGCAGCCGTCACACCGGCCCAAGAAAACGGAACGATCTCTTCGCCAAAAAGACACACCAGCCAGCGAACAGGGCGGATAAAGCGGGTGCGCTCCGTTCCCCAGCGCATCGTCTTGGGGAAATGGAGCGAAGAGAGTACTGACGGCAAACCTTCAGCCAAAAGGGTCGCCGTCGGTTGTCCTTCCACCCGTTTGCGGACGAACACATACGTTTCTCCTTTGAACTCATCAAACACCAACGCATCGACCGGGACGCCCTGTTTCCTAGCGAACCCCTCCGCCGCTTTGCTCCAGCTGCCGTCAGGCGTAAGGGCGATGTGTTTAGCCGGGCCACGTACCTCCTCATCCATGTCCGCCTGCCGTTCAGCCACATCGCGGACCATAACTGCAATCCGGCGTGGTGTTGCGTATGTAACCGCCTCTTTTGCCTCGATGCGTTGTTCATTCAACCAATTTTGTATCCGATCGGCCAATTGATGACGCAGGTCCTCGATAAACCGGGCGGGAATTTCCTCGCAACCGATTTCCAGCAACAAATCACGCTTCGACACGCTGATTCCCTCCTTTTTTCAGCAAGGGATACCCCAGTGCCTCCCGGGACTGAACATAGGCACGGGCACATTGTCGGGCCATGTTGCGCACACGGGCCAAATAGCCGGTCCGTTCGGTCACACTGATCGCACCGCGCGCTTCCAACAGGTTGAACGTGTGGGAACATTTGAGTACATAATCGTAGGCGGCGTGTACCAACTCCGCTTCCAGCGCCCGTTTCGCCTCGTTTTCATAGGCGTCGAACAGGCGGAACAGGAGATCCGCACCCGAGATTTCAAACGAGTATTTGGAATGCTCGTATTCCGGCTGATGGAACACGTCGCCATAGGTGACGCCGTTCACCCACTCCAGATCGAAGACGCTCTCCTTCTCCTGAATGTAGGAAGCCAACCGTTCGAGACCATATGTCAGTTCCACCGAAACCGGATCGACATCCAGCCCCCCCACTTGTTGGAAATAGGTGAATTGGGTAATTTCCATCCCGTCGAGCCATACTTCCCATCCGAGGCCTGCCGCCCCCATGGCGGGGTTTTCCCAGTTGTCCTCGACAAACCGGATGTCGTGATGACGCGGGTCAATGCCCAGCGCACGCAAGCTGTCCAGGTAGATTTCCTGGATATTGTCCGGTGATGGTTTCATGATCACCTGAAACTGGTGATGCTGATACAAGCGGTTCGGGTTTTCCCCGTAGCGGCCGTCAGCCGGCCGGCGCGAGGGTTCCACATAAGCCACGTTCCAAGGTTCCGGCCCCAGCGCACGCAAAAACGTCATCGGATTCATCGTCCCGGCCCCTTTTTCCACATCGTACGGTTGGACCAGGACACAGCCCTGTTCAGCCCAAAACGACTGCAAACGCAAAATCATCTCTTGAAAGTTCATCATTCCACCTCCATCGTCATCATGGCATGTTCTCGCACATGGCTGGCATGACTTTTACCCACGTGGTGAAGTCACTCGGGGTTCACCCGATTTCACCATTTGATGAGCTCCGGGTGAACAATTCTGCGGAGAACGACAAAAACCCCCCTGTCCCCTTTCACATAGGGACGGGAGGTTTCCCGCGGTTCCACCCTATTTGACCGACCGCCTTTTCCGGTCGATCCCCTCTTTAGACTCGTGCTCGAGACTGCCCTTCACCAGGTTCCGTGGCCGGGCTTCCACCCTCCCCGGCTCGCTCACACACGAAAGATCCGGTTACTCCTTTCTCTCATCGCACTGCCGTTGTTCAATTTTGGAGATAGACTATTTATACCAAAGAAAAAAGGACCTTGTCAATCTCGGCTCCATCCGCTTCGCATCTGATCCAGAAATGCGCGCGACCGCAAACGAACGGGAACATACTCGTCGATGAACGCACGCAATGCGTTGTCCAGTTGTTGCTTGGTCTCTTCCTTAACCCGAACTTCTCCCAGCCGGTCCGGCACAGCCCGTTGCAATAGCTTCAAAATGCGGGCAGACGCTTCGGACAACGGCAATGAGGTGGGGTCATGCGACGCACAATCCAAACAGAGAAAACCCCCGTGCCGAACACTGAACCGAACAGGCAGTTCCGCCCGTTTGCATCGGGTGCACCCGTCCAGATAGGGACGGTATCCTGCAGTCTCCAACACCTTTAATTCAAAGATATGGCGCAGGATGTCCGCATCGGTTTCCGTTTCCAACAACGACAAGGTGGACGTCCACAATGCAAACAAATGCGGGTATGGTTCCTTTTCTTCCGTCAGGCGGTCCAGCAATTCGGACAGATAAGCGGCGATCGCTGTTTTTTCCAGATCGGAGCGAAGCAAATGATGAGCATGAATAAGATCTGCTTGCGACAAGGTGGGCAACCCGCTTCCTCCCGAAAACCATACATATTCGCCATGGGTAAAAGGTTGGGTCACCGCACTGAACCGGCTTTTTGGTTTTTTGGCGCCGCGGGCCATCACCGAGATCTTTCCCTGTTCCCGTGTAAACAACCAGACGAGCTTGTGACTTTCCCCGTAATCGCGGGTGCGGATCACCACGCCTTCCGTTTTGATCAGCATACGCCGCGTCCTTCCCTAGGTTTCTTCTCCCTCATCCCGATCATCCGGCATCTCTTCGGCGGAATCGTTCGCTAATGCCTCCGCATCCTTGTATAACAAGTATGCGTCAACACTGCCAGTTACGGCAAAACAGTTCCAAAAAAAATGACGCAACCAGCATCATCCTTTCCGCTTTGTTTGTCACCTATTAGGATGACCGGGAACGGTAGGAGTATGTGCGAATGGCGGTATATCCGCCAGAACTTTTTCTTCCAGTTCAATCCTCTTCCCGATAGCCGAACTGCCGCAGGAGGAACTCTTCGTTGCGCCAGTCCCTCTTCACTTTCACCCACAAATCGAGGAATACCTTGCTGCCGAAGAGACGCTCGATCTCCTCTCGCGCCAGTCTGCCCACTTCTTTGAGCATGCTGCCCCGTTTGCCGATCAGGATACCCTTTTGCGAATCCCGCTCGGTGTAAATGGTGGCACGCACGTAGACTGCTCCGTTTTCGCGCTGTTTCATTTCTTCCACGATCACCGCGACAGAATGCGGGACTTCCTCACGTGTAAGAAACAGCACCTTTTCCCGGATCAGTTCACCTACGATAAATCGCTCCGGGTGGTCCGTCACCTGGTCGGCCGGATAGTAGGCCGGTCCTTCCGGCAAGCGTTCGAAAATCAGCCGTACCAATGTGGACGTGTTGTTCCCCTGCAACGCGGAAATAGGGACAAACTCCGCGAAGTCGTGCAGTTGCCGGTACTGGTCGATCAGCGGCAACAGATCGTCGGGATGAACCTGGTCGATTTTGTTGATGACCAGAAAGACCGGTGTATTGATTCCCTTCAGGTGTTCGATGATGTAACGATCACCGGGGCCCAGCCCTTCGCTCGCATCAACCAGAAACAGCACCAAATCCACTTCATCCAACGCGTTCTGCGCCGTTTTCACCAAGTATTCGCCCAGTTTGGATTTGGGTTTATGGATACCGGGCGTATCCAAGAAAATGATTTGTCCGCGTTCGTCGGTATATACGCCGCGAATCTGGTTCCGTGTCGTCTGAGGCTTATCCGACATGATCGCCACTTTTTGGCCGATAATGTGGTTCATCAGCGTCGATTTCCCTACGTTGGGACGGCCGATCAACGCCACAAAACCCGATTTATACCCATCACTCATTCGTGCAAATCCCCCTTTCCGAACGCGCCGGGCAATAAAGCCCCCACGGTTGTTTCCGTCACGTCTCCTTTGAGATTAGCCAACCACACCTTCATGTCAGGAGGGCACAGTTCGAACATTACTTGGCGGCAGGCACCACAGGGGGAAACCGGCCCCTCCGTATCCGCTACCACAGCGATTCCGGTAAATCTGCGGGCGCCTTCGGACACCGCTTTGAACAGCGCCGTCCGTTCTGCGCAATTGGTCAGGCCGTACGAAGCGTTTTCTACGTTGCACCCTGTGAATATGGTTCCCTCGTCCGTTAGCAAAGCGGCTCCGACCCGGAACCGCGAATAGGGAACGTAGGCTTGCTCGCGCGCTTGTTTCGCTGCTTCGATCAATCGCTCCATGTCCAATCTCCTTTACCTTCCCACCGTTTTACTACATTGTATCTTTAACCACCGTTTGTAACCCGGATCATCTCCAGGTTACCCAGGATTGCTGACAAAGTTACGCGAACAGCCGCCCTCTCCAGAGTATCTCGGTTGGATTTACCACCCACTCCACAGTCCACCCTACAACAGATGCACGCCGAAAACCGCTACCACGATTCCCAGCAGTGCACCTAGGATCACCGGTTCTGCTCGGTCGTGCATGCGGTATCTTGTCCCCGTGAGCAAGAGGGCCATCAAATACACCAAAATCGTAACCAGCAATTGACCAATAATCAAGACCAGTGAGGTGGCGATGCAGAAAGCGAGGGAAGTGGTAATGCTGGGTTCCCAACGTGCACGATCCAATCGATGCATCCATCCCTTGATCATGAGCGTGAGGAAAAAGTCAAACGCAATAATCGCGGCAAGACTGATGTTGAGCGGATAATGGGAGCCTTTGAAATATGCGGAGAACAGTTTGTCCAGATAGGGCCAGAATACACTGACGCCGACCACCACAGCCAAACCGGCGCACAACAATACAGCGCCGGCGGCGACGTCTTTGGCCACTTTGGCCAACGGGTGGAATTCTTCGGTGATCATGTCCACTACCGACTCAACGGCAGTGTTAAACAACTCGGCCACCAATACCAGAATGATGGTGACGAAAAGCAACAGCGCTTCCGCCTTGCTTAACGGCAGGTACAAACTTAACAGCAACACGCCCAGTGCACTGAGAAAGTGGACGCGCATATTGCGCTGGGTAACCAGCGTGTACCGCAATCCTTCCAGCGCATACCGAAAACTTCGGATCACTTTGCCCAACCACATAAGGGAACCCCTACCTTTTCAAGCCGACTCGCTCCAAAATCTCCTCCTGACGTGTAAACATCTCTTTTTCTTCCGCTTCCGTGCCGTGATCATACCCCAAGAGATGCAAAAAACCGTGTACCGCGAGAAATCCCAGTTCCCGTTCGAATGAGTGTCCGTACTCCGCTGCTTGCTCCTCTGTACGCGGGATGGAGATGAAAATGTCGCCCAACGGAACCGGGTCCCCGTCCGTGGTTTCCCATTCCTCATCCGGCTCCCACAACGGAAAGGACAACACATCCGTGGGCCGGTCCACATCCCGGTATTCACGGTTGAGCCGGCGAATCGCCTCATTATCCAATAACGTGACGGACACTTCGGCCGGCGGCAATTGTTCGATCTCCGCCCCCGTCGCCAGACACCGTTCGATCCATACCAGCGCCGCACGCTGGGATTCCGTCAAATCAGTTTCCACATTGAGGTCAATGGTGATACTCATGCCTGTTTCACCCCTTTATTCGGCCATTCGTCCGGATATTCGATGCGTGAATGGAAAATACCGTTTAAGGTTTCACACATCGAACGGGCGATCACGTCCAATTCTTTCAATGTCAGATCGCACTCGTTGAATTGACCGTCTTCCAGGCGATCCTGTATGATCTTACGCACGATCCCTTCTATGCGGGCCGGTGTCGGACGAGCCAACGAACGGACGGCCGCCTCCACGCAATCGGCAATACCGACGATGGCCGCTTCCTTAAATTGCGCTTTGGGCCCCGGATAGCGGTAATCTTCTTCCAACACCTTCCCTCCGTCGCTTTGTTTCATCGCCTTGTGATAAAAGTATTTGAGCAAGGTCGTACCGTGGTGTTGAGCCGCGATGTCCCGAATCGGTTTGGGTATGCCGTGTTCCTCCAACATCTCCACACCGTCCTTGGGATGGGACAGGATGATGGTTTTGCTTAAATTGGGCGAGAGTTTATCATGCGGATTTTCCCCCATCTGGTTTTCGATGTAAAACTGAGGGCGTTTGGTTTTCCCGATATCGTGGTAATATGCACCCACACGCGCCAAGAGACCGTTGGCCCCGATGGCTTCTGCAGCCGCTTCGGACAAATTGCCGACAATGATCGAATGATGGTAGGTTCCGGGCGTTTCGATCAGCAGTTTACGCAACAACGGATGGTTGGGATTGGACAACTCCAGCAGTCGGAGCGGGGAAAGGATTTCAAAGACCGTTTCAAAATAGGGCAAAAAGCCGATTGTGAGAACAGCGGAGAACAACCCGCTGGCAAAGCCAAACCCGATCGACCAAAGCCAGTCTACCCAACCGCTTTCGATCGGCGCCAGCAGAAAAACCGCCGTGATCGGCACTATGCTGGCCAATGACGCGATCAGCCCGGCACGCAGAATGGAAGTGCGGTTGTGAACACCGGCCAATCCCCACGCACCAGCCATTCCAATCACCAATGACACTAAGCCGTAACGGAAATCAAACAACAGATGACTTTCAGTGTTGAACATCACACTGGCCAAAATGGCGAACAGCACCGCGCAACTCAGCGCCAAATGGATGTCCAACAGCAATGTAATCAGCATCGTACCGAAAGCGACGGGGGCCAAATAGCCCAACGTGCTCCATTCCAAATTTTGCCCTACCGCCACCACCTTCATCCCCGCAGCCGTTAGCAATACGATGGTGGCCAACATCAAGAGCCGTGCGTTGTCCCGATGCACCTCAGGCTGGTAGCGATGTACGAACCCGTACAGCATGACCAACAACAAAAAGACAAACAAACCCAATCCCAAATGCGGCCATGGGTTCGTATAATCTTGTATCAAACCGAGTTCCTTCAGTTTGCGATGCTGATCGGGAGTGATCACTTCTCCGGCGGAAACGATGATCTGTCCCTTTTTGATCGGCACCGGCTCCACACTGTCCCATGCCGCTTCCCGAAGCGCCTTGGTCCTGGCCTCATCGTAAAATTCGTTGGGCACAATGCTCGCCCGAACCAATTCCCGTATGACACTGCGGGATTGGGCATTGATCGACGATGCCAACAGCTCGCGGTCCACCTCGTTCCGCTTTTGTTCCAATTCGGACTGGCGAACGCCGGATGAGAGGATGTTGCGAGCGATCTCCCGGCTCACGAAGCGCATTTCCGTCAGTTGGTCGGGAGAGGTTCGCACGAGTTTAGTATAAAAGGCATCCGATAAACGATAGGGGATTAACTCCCGCACGCTTTTGATTTTCTGCTGCTCCGTCAAAGAAGTATCGGCCACGATTCGGCGCGCGTCCGTGAAGATGCGATCCAACCGTTCGATCAGAATCCCCGTCAGCTCATCATCCCGCCGGTACTGCTTTTCAACCGCGTCCGCCGCCTGTTTGCGGGCCGCTTCCGTCGCCTCCGAGTCCACTTTGGTGACGGGTGACACGATTGTTTCCTTGCTGATCGAACCCGGTGACAACTCATATTGCTTGGGCAACACCGCATTCATCATCATCAGGTATAACAACACACCGACCGTAAAGTAGATCAACAGGCGGACGCGGACGCTGGTTTGCGTGCCCGCAGGGAGCCGTATGTGTCGAAACCTTCTAGATGGAGGTTCATTGGTGGATATCATCTTTGATCGACTCCTTCACGTTCTCCCGCTAGGCATAACGATCGTAAGCATCGATGATTTTTTGCACCAACGTGTGACGGACAACATCTTCCTGCCCCAAATAGACAAACCGGATTTCCGGTACCGATCGTAACACGCGTTGTGCTTCTTTTAATCCGGATTGTTTGCCCTTGGGCAAATCAATTTGCGTAACGTCACCGGTCACGACCATTTTGGACCCAAACCCCAACCGCGTCAAAAACATCTTCATCTGCTCGGGCGTCGTATTTTGGGCTTCATCCAAAATGACGAACGAATCCTCCAGTGTCCGGCCCCGCATATACGCCAAGGGCGCCACTTCGATTAATCCGCGTTCCATCATTTTGGTCACCTGTTCCGCTCCGAGCATGGTGTATAAGCTGTCATACAGCGGTCGCAAATACGGGTCCACTTTTTCCTGCAGGTCTCCCGGCAAAAACCCGAGGCTTTCTCCCGCTTCTACCGCCGGCCGCGTCAGCACGATCCGCTTGACGCGATGCGACTTCAGCGCCGTCACCGCCATGACAACTGCCAAAAACGTTTTCCCCGTCCCGGCAGGACCAATACCGAAGACGATATCATACTTCCGGATGGCGGAGACGTAATGACGTTGCCCCAACGTTTTGGCCTGAACGGACTTCCCTTTGTAGGTGATGCCGATCTGCTCGTCAAACAGCTCCAGCAACTCATCGACCATTCCCTGCCGGGCCAAACGATGAGCGTATACGACATCCCTCTCGGTGATGGGAGTCCCCCGGCGAATCAATGTCAACAAGACGCGGAACAGATGGCCGAGCACCGCTTGTTCCTCCGGCGATCCGGAGATGACGACCTCTTCTCCGCGCGCAACGATTTTGGCTGTTGTGTTGGCCTCGATCCGTTTCAGATATGTATCGTGAGGCCCAAACAAACTCAGTGCTTCACCTGCATCACGCAAACGAATTTTCATCGGCTGTTGACTTTGTTGCAAATGGCTCATTCTCCTTGCAAAATCGGTTGTGGCACCGCAATGTTTTCGACTGCATTGAAGTGTATCTTCAAATAAACTTTACCATTGTCCAGTCGCTCGTGCAAAACTTTTTCCTCCAGTACCCTGCCGTCGTGCCCCAGGCGGGTCAGCAAATCATCACGGGCCCGCTCCATTCCCAATCGGACCGCTTCTTCCCTCGTCAAGGTGCGTCGTACCCATTTCATCTCCAGCCGTTTCTCGTTGACCCAACCGATGGGCAAACGCCAGTTGCGCACCCGGATAGCGTGGAATTCCTGCATGGTCTCATATCTCTTGAAGGGAACGGGATTCCACAAGAAAGAAAGCCGTAAGACATGGGAACCTACGTACAGATGGGTAGAAACGTGACGTTCGCCGGTGAACACTTTTCGTTTTTGCGTGAGTGGAACGACCACATCCGAGTCGTACCACATGATCCCCAGCACTTTTCCCTTTGCCCCAACCAACCGGAGCGATCCTTTCTCCTCGGGGTTGCCGTAATAACCTGAAATCAATACCTGTCCCTTGCGCACCATGTCGGATACACCCACCATGGGACGCCCCCGCTCCACACGCAAGTCGTATACCATGGCATCCCGCTTGGCAATGAAGTTGACGGGACCACGTTCATCGCTTCGTTCTCTGGGATCCACCCGTTTTTTTTCCACCACGGTGATAATCGCTCGCGTTCCCTCCAACCGAAATCCCACCCAGGAAACGCCTGAAAGATGACGGGACAATCGATATTGTACCGATTCCGTGTCAGGAAGGCGGTATTTCACCTGACCGACGTACACGCCCTCCTGCTTGGCCAACTTAAGAATCTGTTCATCCGGGATGGTCTCATTTCCTTCTACATCCACCCGCCACACGATGGAGGTCATGACAAACAGCATCGCCAAAAATAGCACGATGCCCGCCGTGAAGAATTTCCGCCGCTCCATCTTGTACAACCAAAACGGCAATCCTTTCTTGCCGACAATGCGCATGGAGATTCCCGTACGCCGCACCAGCGGCACCATACGATAAAAATCTTGGACCGCTAGGGTAAACCGCAGTCGCTCTTGATCCACCCAACGAATATTTTTTAGCTGGATACCGGCATTCTTCGCACGGTTCAACCACTGTGTTAAGCCGTCTCCTTTGAGTTCCACCCGCAGGTGACCGGTCATCGATCGTGGCCACTTGAGTCGCGTCACGGCTCCCTCTCCTCATTTCGCAAACTCGATCCCGTGTATGTTCCCCTCGATCCACACCTCGTCCCGATAAATGGCGCGAATCGTCAATTGCGCTCCGGTGATGCACAGGCTTCCCTCACTCAACCGCAAACGCAGTTCCCCGTCGCTGAAATGCGTCACTTCCCGGTAATTTTCCACTGCGATTTGCTGAGATCCGATTATTTGGATGCGCGGAACGTCGGACGTCACATCCGATGGAAGATCCAGCCATTGAAAGGCTCGTTTTCGCAGCTTGCCGCTCATCCTCCGCATGGACCAGCCCTCCATCTCCTTTCTAACCCTTATGCCGTCCCAATCGAATTTATGAGGGCAAAATAAAAGCGATGCGTTAAGACGCACCGCCCAGTTAGATGGAAAGTTTTTAAGCCCCGATCTCCCGTCAGCCCCACCATGATATGAGGGAGGGAGGTCCATCCCTTTTTGCCCTCAGCTTTGTTGCTGTTGGGCCTGACGCACCAATCGTTTCGTAATTTCCCCGCCGACTGATCCGTTAGCGCGTGCCGTTTCCGCTCCACCCAACGTCACGCCGAATTCCGCGGCAATCTCTTCCTTGAACTGATTGATGACTGCCCCAGCCCCCGGAACCAGCAACTTGTTGCTACTGCGCGTACGTGCCATGGTTTCACCCCCTTTGTCGATTAGTATGAACCGATGGGGGTGTGCCATCAGTCGCACATGTTTCCATGTCAAACAACGGCAATGCGTCCGCCTCGTCACGACAAGGATGTCAGTTCTTCACAAACAAGGAAAAACCCGACGCCAGGTCGGGGGAGACTGTTATCAAATCGGATCTGGACATGTGTAACTTGGTCGTCCGAATTGCTTTCCCGGCTCGTTCTTCGCTCGATCGGGCTTATGTCGTCGCTAACATCGCTACATGTTCGCAGACGTACGATAGCCACTGGATTTCGGGTGCGTTTTCCCTTCGCTCCCAGAGACCGATACCTGACCGCAACATGTGTTTACCTACCACGAGGAAATTTACTTCTGAACGGCCGCAATGCCCGAGGCGGACCCAGAATCTCCTGCATGACGATCGCACGGGACCAGTCCTCCCGTGCCCATTGTATCGGGGATCTCTTCTTTGTTTGCTTCAACCTCATCCGGGGTGACACCGCCTGGGGAGTCAACACCACCCTATCCTGAGATGTCCCCTTTTTTTGATTTTCCGGCGTAAAATCCGTTCGGGACACTTCATTTAACTGATAAGAGTGTCGGGCTCGATCTGTTTCGGCCATACGCTGTCGGGAAAGGGGGCGCCGTTGATCGCCTCTCGACAGCCGTCTCACCAATCGGATCAATAGAAACAATCCGACGACCAACAGTGTCCATCCCACTCCAGTGCACCTCCCCGGTGACGTTGTCGGTCTCCGCAATCGATATCAGACAAAGACCACTGAACGACCATCAGTTCTCCTCGTCCTCTTCTCCATCGGCAGAGCGGCTGATCGATTTACGCATCGCAGTATCCGCCATCACATTTTGCAAATGATAATAATCCATGACCCCCAATTTTCCGGAGCGCAACGCTTCCGCCATTGCCAGCGGCACTTGTGCTTCCGCCTCCACCACTTTGGCGCGCATTTCCTCAACCCGCGCACGCATCTCCTGCTCCTTGGCCACTGCCATCGCCCGACGCTCCTCGGCCTTGGCTTGGGCGATCCGTTTGTCCGCTTCAGCTTGATCGGTCTGCAGGCGGGCGCCGATGTTTTCCCCGATATCCACGTCGGCAATGTCAATGGAGAGGATTTCAAAGGCCGTTCCCGCATCCAATCCCTTGCTCAGCACGGTGTTGGAGATCATGTCTGGATTTTCTAACACTTCTTTGTGGCTATTGGCCGAACCGTTGGTGGTCACGATTCCTTCGCCGACCCGGGCGATGATCGTCTCTTCTCCCGCACCACCGACCAAACGGTCGATATTGGCGCGGACGGTCACCCGAGCTATCACCTTCACCTCGATTCCGTCCTTGGCCACGGCGGAGACCACCGGGGTTTCAATCACCTTGGGATTGACACTCATCTGTACAGCTTCCAACACATCACGTCCCGCCAAGTCGATCGCCGCCGCCCGTTCAAACTCCAGATCGATGTCCGCCCGCTGTGCAGCGATCAGGGCGTCCACCACCCGATCCACATTCCCTCCGGCCAGGTAATGCGTTTCCAACTGAACAATATTGACATCCAGCCCCGCTTTTCTCGCTTTGATCAAAGGATTGACGATACGCGCTGGCACAATCCGTCGCAACCGCATCCCGATCAATGTAGTCAAACCGACATAAACTCCTGACGCCATGGCACTGATCCACAGCATCACGGGTACAAATGTAAACAGGATGGACAAGAATATAATACCGACCACCACGAGCAAAACGACCAATACCTCGGCACTCATGCGCTCATCCTCCGTTTTTTGGTGGTGAAAAATAATTTTAACAGGTACGGGGCAAAAAAACAGCGTACCCCACGCTGTGAACCAGTTTGCCCAAGGTGTCTCTCCATCCTTTTGGGTGAAAGCACCAGACAGACGGTAACAATCGTTCCTGATCCCCCACCTGCAGATGGTAGACCGGAGTTGTCGGAAGGGATTCCCAACCCCAGCAACCACTGCAAATCAGATCAACGGAGCGTTGGTGGATCACCGACGGTTCAGCCGCCACGCAGGGTACACTGCCAAGCACATCCTATCATCAACCCAACAACCGCTGTAAGCGGAGTCAGCTCAATACTTCCTGCACTAAACGGTTGACCAGTTTTCCGTCCGCACGTCCTTTGACACGCGGCATGATGGCCTTCATCACTTTGCCTATGTCAGCTTTGGACGAAGCACCCGTTTCCTGCACTACTTCTCGCACCAGTTCGCGCAGTTCCTCTTCACTCAACTGCTCGGGCAAGTACGGTTCGATCACCGCAATTTCCTCCCGCAGTTGCTGAACCAGGTCATCCCGGCCCGCCTCTTCAAACTGCTGCAAGGCATCTTTGCGCTTTTTCAGTTCGCGCATCAGGACTTCGATCACTTCTTCATCGTTCAGCGTGTGTTGCCGCTGAATCTCTTCATTTTTGATTTCAGAACGAAGCATGCGGATCACGGAAAGCTTGGTCTTTTCTTTGTTTTTCATAGCAGTCTTCATATCCTGGTTCAACCGTTCCAAAAGGCTCACTTTGACAGCCACCTTTCCTTACTTCCGCTTTTTCCGTGCAGCCTCGGATTTCTTTTTCCGGCGAACACTGGGTTTATCGTAGTGTTCCCGTTTCCTCAACTCGGCCAGCACGCCGTCTTTCGAGCAGGAACGCTTAAACCGGCGCAATGCGTTATCCAGCGATTCGTTTTTGCGCACGCGAACCTCCGCCATGCATATCCCTCCCCTCCGCGGGTCAGCGAGCCGCCAAACCAAAAGCGGCCGGGGTTAGACAAAGTTGACCACCACCAGACACAAGTGGCGACCGATTTCCCAGCGAAGGGAAAGTCCACACCTGCCGGTTCTCGCTGTCAACCTGCCCCCATGCAGCCCGTAGGATGCCAACCGGCCCAAATAAGACCAGTCTTATGTTGCAAAGTCAGCCTTCATTATACATTAGCAGAAAAAGGCATGTCAAAGACCTTGGATATTGCAACATCAACCCGGAGGCCATGTCAGCTGACGGCCGCCGATCAGATGGAAATGAAGGTGAAAAACGGTTTGGCCGCCGTCTTTCCCACAGTTATTCACCACACGAAATCCCTTTTCCGACAACCCCAGCTCCTTGGCCAACTTGGAAGCCACCGTGAACAAATGGCCCAACACGGCTGGGTCACGATCTGCCGCTTCCATCACGTCGGAGTGATGTTCCTTGGGAATCAGCAGAACATGTACCGGTGCGACGGGATTGATATCCTTAAACGCCAGCACACGGTCATCCTCATACACTTTTTCGGATGGGATCTCTCCCTTGACGATACCGCAAAACAGACAATCGGCCACACACGACCCTCCTTGTCCTTCTGATGGCCACATTATATCAAGAAAACACCCTTAGACAAAAGAGTTTGAAACGATTTATCCAGCCCCGGCACTAAAAAGAGCGCATACGCATAGGATACAACGATCGCCTAACCGACCGGAAGAAAGGAGGGAAATCGACATGACCCGCGACAAACAAACAGAAAACCATTTGCGGCGCCTGATCCGCAAAATGGTGAAGGAAGAGCTGGAAAAACGGTTCCCGACGGACCATTCTGCTCCTCCAGACCCCTTTGACGATCCAGCTTTTGCCCATGATCACCCTTTCCCCCCTCCATCAAACCGCTCCCTCAAAAAAGCGGGCAACCCACCACCCTGGGCGGTTTTCGGCTCGCCCCAGCTCGATCCGGAACGCCATCCCGAAAAGGGAAAACGACCCATGCCGCCTCCGGAATGGCCAGTCCCTTTCTCTCCCGGGATGGAACCGGGAATGGAACCGCCCCCGTTCATCCCGAGACGAAACAAACAACGTTGACCCGACCTGCGCTCTGCGGTGACAAGTAATCAAAGCCCTCATGGGGCTTTTTTCTTTTGGAATCATGCCTGTCTCTACTTGGCCATATATTGGAATCAAGGTGGGGAGGCAGAGCCATGCGCGAATTGTTGATCCCTTTTGCAACAGGGTTGACCATTTTTCTATTCGGGTTGCAACTGATCCGTTCTGGATTGGAAACGATGGCTGGTCGCCATTTGCAATCGGTGTTGTTGCGATTTACCAAAACACCGCTTCGCAGTTTTATGACCGGTATTGTGGCCACCGGTTTCTTGCAGAGCAGCAGTGCAGTGACCGTGCTGACGATCGGATTCGTCAATGCCGGATTGATGGATTTTTCTCAAACAGTGGGGTTGATTTTGGGCACCAATATCGGCACTACCGTCACAACTGAAATCTTGGCCCTGAAAATCGAGGATTTCGCCGTGCCGATGATTGTCTCGGGTGCTGTCATCTGGCTGTTGCCGTGGAAACGGTTCGCGTGGATCGGCGTCGTCATTGGCGGTTTCGGCTGTATATTTCTCGGAATGAACGTGATGCAGTGGCTGGCCATTCCACTAAAAGAGCAGGGATGGATGTCATGGCTGCTCAGTCGTGGGGATGCTGTACAAACAGGTCTAACAGCCGGCATATTGATGACGGCAGTCATTCAGAGCAGCAGTGCCACCATCGCGATGGCCATGGGCTTTTTCGCATCAGGCTTGATTTCCCTTCCCTTTGCCGTGGCGGTGGTGTTGGGTAGCAATGTGGGCACATGTGTTACCGGGTTACTGGCCGTGATCGGTGCCAACCGAGCCGCCAAACAGGTGGCGGTGGCCCACTTGTTGCTGAATGTGGGCGGCATGTTGCTGTTCGCACCGTTTGTCTCCTCATTTGCGGACTGGGTAGCGGCGTTGTCCGCTCATCCTGCTACACAGGTAGCGCACGCCCAAACCTTGTTCAACATCATCTGTTCATTGATCATGCTCCCATTCACCAGCGCGTATGCTCGGTTCATCACCAGACTGGTACCATCGAGAGAATTGCGCACTTGACACTACCCATGGTTGAAGCGCGCCAAGGGAACTCCCTATGGGCGCCGTGATCTTTCAGACGGGTTCATGCTCATCCATCACTCCCATATACAAAAAACCCGCCTATTCAGGCGGGCAGGTTGGATGACAAAGTGCTTGTTTTGAATGATGTCGAAGATCCATCAATACCCTTTCGTTCCTTGGGCACCGGTGACAATGGCCACACTGGCACTAGCCCCGATTCGGTTGGCTCCGGCTTCGATCATTTTGCGGGCGGTTTCCGCATCGCGCACACCCCCAGAGGCTTTCACCCCCATGTCAGGTCCCACCGTCTTCCGCATTAGCCGGACGGCCTCCTCGGTGGCTCCACCGTGCCCGAATCCGGTCGACGTCTTGACGAAGTGAGCACCCGCTTCCTTGGCCAGAGTAGACGCGATACGAATCTCATCGTCATTCAGCAGACCCGTCTCCAGAATTACTTTGACCGTTTTTCCGCCGGCCGCTTCCACCACAGCCGCGATATCTTCCCGAACAAGCGTGTGATCCCCCGATTTGAGCGCGCCGATATTCATCACCATATCAATTTCATCGGCACCGTTTTCGATGGCGTTCCGGGTTTCGAACGCTTTGGTCTCCTTGGTAGTTGCGCCCAACGGAAAGCCGACCACCGTACATACTTTGACATCAGAACCCTTCAACCACTCGGCCGCCCGAGCCACCCAAACCGGGTTGACGCAAACGGAAGCAAAGCCGTATTCTTTGGCCTCCCGGCACAGATTTTCGATTTGCGATGCTGTCGCATCCGGTTTCAGCAACGTATGATCGATCATGCTGGCAATGGTTTTCAAGTCCATTCTTCCCTCTTCCTTTCCCTGCTCAATCAAACGTCAATGCCCAAGCATTGAAACGCTTTCTTCAATACCGACCGATTATTCTCATATCCTTCCCGTTCATGCAACTTCCAAGCCTCTTCTGCACTCAACCACCGCACTGTGTTGATTTCCGACAATTGCGGGACGACTTGGTCCGTTTCAGCTTGTACGAGATAATAGTGGACTTCTTTTTGCACGTTCCCTTTGTCGGGGTGAAAATATGTGTAGGACACCGATTCCAGCGGCTGCTCAATCCGTCCGCGAATCCCCGTCTCTTCCTCAATCTCCCTCAGTGCCGTTTCCTCGTGCGTCTCCCCGGGTTCCTGCTTGCCTTTGGGCAGTGTCCAATGTGTATAACGGTCCTCAATCAATAAAATTTCCACACCGTTTGCCGTGCGCCTGTACACTACACCGCCGGCTGATATCTCTTTCATTCGGCACACACCCCTTTTGGCCCGTTGTCGTAGGCGGCACAAGTTCACACGTTCGTGATGATAGCATACCACAAACAGCATGGGCAAGGGAAAAGGAGACAGGAGGGTTCAGGTTAGTTCCTTCCGAAACACCCAGCTGGTACGGTTATATCCCATTTTCCTCTCGTAAAACCGGTGTGCATCCAGACGTTGCACGCCAGACGTCAGTTCCACTCTTTCGCACCCGTTCACTTGTGCCCACGCCTCCAGATGGGTGAGCAACATCGCTCCGTATCCCTTGGAACGTTGTTGGGAATCCGTTACCAGATCGTATACAAACAAATGTCGGCCATTGTAGAAGTTGTGACGAATCCCTACACCGGCCAGCGCCAACCACTCCCCATCCCGGGCCAGTCCGAACAGCCGGTACCCTTCCTTTCGCATGACATGCAACAGGTCCACATATTTCTCCTCGGTGAGATCGGTCCTGAGCTGGCGTATGAGCGGAAAAACGGATCGGAAGTCTTCCTCATGGGTCAACTCCCGAATCGTATGTCCACCTCCCTGTTCGTTCCGATACACAGACGGGCCGTTCCACAGCGCCATAAGATCCCCGTACCACGGCATCAACCTTTCGGCTTCACTGAGGTCTTTCCACTCTACACGCTGGATCTCAGGATCTTCAGTTGCCATCTTCCCGCCCACTACGCGACCGCGAAAGGTGAAAAACACCACATGATTCGATGACATCCGTTCACTGATTCGTACCACCCCTTCCACTTCCACATCATAACCGGTTTCTTCCTTCGTTTCCCGTATCGCCGCTTGGCGGAGTGACTCCGCTTCTTCCCGCTTTCCGCCCGGGAGACTCCAGAGCTCCTCGTTCTGCACCGTCAACACCCGTTTTCGCTCCTCATCCAGAATCAATACGGAAACCACATCGATTCGTTCCACGCTATTCACTCCATTACGAAAAAGGTAATTCGAATAGGGGAATGACCATGTGGTAACAAAATGAGGGACAATTGTCAATAGTAAAACGAAAAGGAACCAAAAAAGCGACCCCAAAAGGGGTCGCGAAACTGTTGGCAAAGTGGTCTGAGGCTTGTCTGATGATAAGCCCGCTTTGAGCTTTTGACGGGAAATCGGAACGACCCTGAACGAGATCACTCCTAGCTCATCACACCGCTTTCGGTTTGGATGCCGGACGGGGCACGTCCCGTACCACTGTGGCAAATGTGCCTCGACAATATTCGGCGCCTGCTTCGTCGATTTTCACACGGCAAACCTGGCCGATCAGATCGTCATTGCCTTCGAAGACCACTTGCAGATAGTTGTCGGAATAGCCCATGTACAACCCGCTGTCCGGCGCTTCCTTGAACGGACGCTCCGGAATCACTTCCAGCACATCGCCTACAAACCGCTTCGAATATTTGAGCGAGAGACGATTGGACAGTTCGATCAAGCGGTGAACCCGTTCGTGTTTCACTTCTTCCGGCACCTGGTTTTCCATCCGGGCCGCCGGTGTACCGGTCCGTTTGGAATACGGGAAAACGTGAAGTTCCGCGAATTCCAGCTCTTCGATCAAACGATAGCCGTTTTCAAACTGCTCCTCCGTCTCGCCCGGGAATCCGACGATCACATCGGTCGTAATGGCCACGTTGGGCATCGCCGATTTGACTTGTTCGATTTTGCGCCGGTACTCGTCCACCGTGTACTTGCGGCGCATCCGTTTCAACACTTCGTCATCCCCGGCTTGAAGCGGGATGTGCAGATGACGGCACATTTTGTCCGAGGCGTTGAGCACTTCGATCACCCGGTCGGTGATCTGGCTGGCTTCAATTGAGCTGATGCGGACGCGTTTGAGCCCGTCGATCTGATCCAAATCCCACAGAAGATCCGCCAGCGTGTAATTTTCCAGGTCTTCCCCGTAGCCTCCTGTGTGAATGCCGGTCAGGACGATCTCCTTGTACCCCGCTTCCACCAGTTGGCGAGCCTGTTTGAGGACGCTCTCCGGTTTTCGGCTGCGCATCAGCCCCCGTGCCCACGGAATGATGCAAAATGTGCAGAAGTTATTGCATCCTTCCTGAATCTTGAGCGATGCACGTGTCCGTTCCGAAAACGTCGGGACGTCCAACTCCTCGAACTCCCGTGCTTTCATAATATTTTTCACCGCATTGATCGGCTGCCGTTCCCGCTTATACTGTTCCACATATTCCAGGAGTTTGTCCCGCCCCTGTGTGCCGACGACGATGTCCACACCCGGTATCTCCATAATTTCCTTGGGTGACGTTTGCGCATAGCAACCGGTGACCGCCACCACGGCATCCGGATTGCGACGAATGGCCCGACGGATGACCTGCCGGCTTTTTTTGTCCCCGGTGTTGGTCACCGTGCAGGTGTTGATCACATACACGTCCGCTTTTTGTTCGAAATCCACTTTTTCGTAACCGGCTTGTTTGAACAATTGCCAGATCGCTTCCGTTTCATAGGCGTTCACTTTGCAACCCAATGTGTGAAACGCAACGGTGCTCATGCCCGTTCACCTCCCATCTCACCTGATGCATACATCACTGCTGTCAACATGGCGACGGCGGCTGTTTCGGTTCGCAGGATGCGGGGCCCCAAACTGACCGGAACGGCACCAGCCGCTTCCGCTTCCCTCACTTCTCTTTCCTCAAAACCGCCTTCTGGTCCGACAATCAACAAAAAGGATGAGTGGTCACCTTCCAATACTTGTTGGATCGGTTGACCGCCTCCCTCATAGGCGATCATGGCACAACCCGTTGAAGCCGCACGGGATAACATCACTTGCCAATCCGCCACGGGCATCACTTCGGGAATCGTTCCGCGATGGGCTTGCTCAGCCGCTTCTTTGACGATGCGCATCCACCGTTCCCGCCGTTTTTCCGCTTTCTTTGCATCCCATTTCACAATGGTGCGCGCAGAGACAAACGGCACAAAGGTAGTTGCGCCCAATTCCGTACCTTTTTGCAACACCCATTCCCATTTATCACCCTTGGGGAGCGATTGCGCCACCGTAACGGATATACGCGGCTCTCCCGCGGATGGACGCCTTTCCACCACTCGGCAGACGACCTCATCTGGCCCGATGGTGTCAATGGCTGTCACATAATCGGTTCCGCGACCGTCGCAACAGATGATCGGATCTCCCGGCCGAAATCGCATCACTTTTTTGATGTGATGAACATCATCGCCCACGATGGTGATCGTGCGAGAACCGATTTGATCCAGGTCGACAAAATAACGCTGCATTTATTCACTCCTCACATTCTACACCTTTTTCGCCACGATGGCTACCCAATCTCCGTCGCGAATGGCTTCCACTATCTGCAATCCTTGCTTTTCCATTTCGCTGCGCACCAGTTGTTCTTTCACCTGGATGACTCCGGAAACGATGAGATGCCCACTGTCCTTCAACACACGTGGGACATCCGGCAACATGCGGACAATGATTTCCGCAAGAATATTGGCCACGACGAGGTCAGACTGTCCGGTCACACCCCGAAGCAAATCGCCTTGACGAACCCGCACGCGATCCTGAACTCCGTTCAACCGCACATTGGCCTCCGCACTTGTCACTGCCACATCGTCCAAATCGAGTGCCAACACCGACTCCGCCCCTAATTTGGCCGCGGCCACACTCAAAATCCCGCTGCCGCATCCCACGTCGATCACACTGCCACGATGGGGGATATAATGCTCCAACAACTGTAGGCAGAGCGTCGTCGTCGGATGCGTTCCCGTACCGAATGCCATTCCCGGATCCAGCTCGATGATCACTTCATCATCGTGGACCGGCTCATACGACTCCCACACCGGTTTCACGATCATACGTTTGGAGATACGCACCGGTTTGTAGTAGGCTTTCCACGCCTCCGACCATGACTCTTCCGCCAGTTTCCGTGTTGTAACACGTGCCGGACCAGGGTCCAGACCGTATTCCCTGATCTCCTTCATCAACGATTCGGCTTGCCGGACAAACGCGGTCACGCCCGATGTTTCGGGAATATAGCATTTCACCCGCACTCCTTCTGACGGGTAATCCTCCATCGATAATGCGGGAATCTCGCCGAAAGGACTTTTCCATTCACGTTCCAGTACTTCAGGATCTTCGATGGAAACGCCATCGGCACCCATCTCCTGCAACCGATAGCTGACAGCTTCCACAGCCTCCCGACTGGTATGGACACAAACCTCCACCCAATTCACGCAGTCACCTCCCCAATATAGGAAAAAACGGGCATACGCCCGCTATGATAAGTCCTTGCGACCTTGTTTAGGATCATTCGCCTTTAAAGGCCCGTTTCATCTTGGAGAAAAAGCTGTCGTTTTGCTCAGTGATGTAATCGCCGGTCAACCGTCCGAATTCACGCAGGACGTTTTTCTGCTCTTCGGTCAAACCGGTCGGTGTCACCACGCGGATCCGCACCCGCTGGTCACCCTGACCGTACCCGCGAAGCCGCGGAACCCCTTTGCCACGCAAACGGAATTCCGTTCCCGTCTGCGTACCGGGAGGTATCTTCAATTTGGCACGGCCGTTCAAGGTCGGTACCACCACTTCGTCGCCCAGCGCCGCTTGAACGAAAGTGATCGGCAGTTCGCAAACGATGTCGTCGTCCTCACGCGTGAAAAATTCATGCGGCTTTACCTTGATCAAAATGTACAAATCACCTGGCGGTCCACCGTTAATCCCCGGTTCACCCTCACCAGCGATGCGTAGTTGTGTACCATCGTGGACACCGGCGGGGATCCGGATGTTGATTTTCCGTTTCCGCTTCACTTTTCCGGTTCCACCGCACGCGACGCATTTTTGGCGAATAATTTTCCCTTTCCCTTCGCACTGATGGCAGATCCGCCGGTTGACGATGCGTCCGAACGGCGTGTTCTGCACGATTTCCGCCTGTCCTGATCCATGACAAACTGGACATGTCTCCGGATGCGTACCCGGTTTCGCCCCGGTTCCAGAGCAAGTGGAACAGGTTTCCGTCCGCGGGACCATCACTTCCATTTCTTTACCAAACACCGCATCTTTAAACTCAACGGTCAGACGAAACTCCAAGTCGGCTCCCTGCCGGGGTGCATTCGAGTTTCTCCTTCTGCCGCCAAAAAACATATCGAAAATGTCTCCGAAACCGAAGTCGGTCTCCCCACCAAATCCGCCGAACCCGCCAGTTCCACCCGCTCCCATGTTGGGATCGGCATGACCGAACTGATCGTATTGCGCCTTTTTCTGGGGGTCACTCAGTACTTCGTATGCTTCTTTCACTTCTTTGAACTTCTGTTCCGCATCCGGATCCTTGTTGACGTCTGGATGATATTTGCGGGCCAGCTTCCGATATGCTTTTCGAATCTCCTCGGGGGAAGCGTCCCGGCTGACACCCAGCACTTCGTAGTAATCCCGCTTGCTCACGGGTTCACCCCCCTATTCTTTCCCCGGCACAAGAATCTTTCACGTATATTATTCAGCAAAAAACGGGGAAGTCAAAGCGAAAAGCCTCTTTCGCTCCGACCCCCGGTACATGTGGCTTCTTATTTGTCATCATCGACTACTTCGTAATCAGCATCGACGACATTGTCGTCTTTCTTTTTGGTTTCCGCCGATTGGTCATTAGCTTCATTGGCCGTCTGTTGCTGGGCCGCTTGCTGATACACTTTGACGGAAACCTCCTGCACCACTTTCTCCAACTCTTCGGTGGCCTGCTTGATCGCTGCGGTATCGTTATCCGACAAGGTTTTCTGTACTTTTTCCTTGGCCTCTTCGACTTTTTTCCGGTCTTCTTCGGACACTTTGTCGCCCAGATCATTCAAAGTCTTGTTGGTCGTGAAGACCAATTGATCCGCTTTGTTGCGGACTTCGGCGGCCTCTTTGCGCTTTTTGTCTTCCTCGGCGTGCTCTTCCGCCTCTTTGATCATCCGCTGAATCTCTTCTTCGCTCAAGCCGCTGGAAGACTGAATTGTAATGTCCTTGCTCTTGCCGGTCGCCAAGTCTTTCGCCGACACATTCACAATCCCGTTGGCGTCGATTTTAAACGTTACCTCGATTTGCGGCACACCGCGCGGGGCAGGCGGGATATCCTGCAGTTGGAAACGACCCAGCGATTTGTTGTCAGCCGCCATCGGGCGCTCCCCTTGCAGCACGTGGATATCCACCACGGTTTGGTTATCCGCCGCCGTTGAGAAGATTTGCGATTTCTCCGTCGGGATGGTGGTGTTGCGCGGGATCAATTTGGTGAATACACCGCCCAGCGTTTCAATTCCGAGCGACAACGGCGTCACGTCCAACAGCACGACGTCTTTCACGTCACCGGACAACACGCCGCCTTGGATGGCCGCACCCATTGCTACTACTTCGTCCGGGTTGACCCCTTTGCTCGGCTCTTTCCCGATCAGTTTCTTGATCGCTTCTTGCACCGCCGGAATCCGGGTCGATCCGCCGACCAGAATCACTTTATCAATTTGGTGAGGCTCCAAGCCGGCATCTTTCAACGCCTGACGGGTCGGACCCATGGTACGCTCGACCAAATCGGCGGTCAGTTCTTCAAATTTGGCGCGGGTCAGAGTCACTTCCAGGTTTTTCGGTCCGGTTTCGTCCATCGCCAAGAACGGCTCCGTAATCGTGGTGGTCAGCATACCGGACAACTCTTTTTTCGCCTTTTCTGCCGCCATTTTCAAACGCTGCATCGCCATCCGGTCATTGCGGAGATCGATGCCGTGCTCTTTTTTGAACTCTTCCACGAGCCAATCAATGATCGCCTGGTCGAAGTCGTCACCACCCAGGTGGTTGTCTCCGCTGGTCGCTTTCACTTCAAACAGACCATCACCCAGCTCCAAGATGGAGACGTCGAATGTTCCGCCACCCAGGTCAAAGACGAGAATGGTTTGGTCTTCTTCTTTGTCCAGACCATATGCAAGCGCGGCAGCCGTCGGCTCGTTGATGATCCGCAACACTTCCAGACCGGCGATCCGACCGGCGTCCTTGGTCGCTTGCCGTTGGCTGTCGTTGAAGTAGGCAGGTACGGTGATGACAGCCTGTGTCACGGGCTCGCCCAGATACGCTTCGGCGTCCGCTTTCAATTTCTGCAGGATCATCGCCGAGATTTCCTGCGGTGTATACTGTTTATCGTCGATTTTCACTTTATAGTCAGTTCCCATGTGCCGTTTGATGGAGATGATGGTTCTGTCCGGGTTGGTGATGGCTTGACGCTTAGCCGACTCACCTACCAACCGTTCACCATTTTTGGTAAAACCGACAACGGACGGTGTGGTGCGTCCCCCTTCCGCATTCGGAATGACGACTACTTCATCTCCATCCATGAACGCCACACAGGAGTTGGTGGTTCCCAAGTCAATACCAATGACTTTTCCCATCGCAATGCCCCCCAAATCATGTAATCTCTATTTATCAACTATGTGGTATGATATAACTTTCAAAACGGTATGTGTCCACGAGAAACAGGCGCAGTGAAAGAAGGGCGCAGACGAGCCCCATTCCTTCTTCTGCGCTCGTGCTTCCCGACATCACACGCTGACTTTGACCATGGCCGGACGCAACACCCGGTCCTTGAACCGGTATCCTTTTTGCAGTTCCGCGATGACGATACCAGGCTCTGTATCGCTTGTTTCTTCTTGCATCACAGCATTGTGCAGGTGCGGATCAAACGGCTGACCCACCGACTCGATCGGCTCCACCCCCACTTGCCGCAGCACTTGAAGCAACTGGCGATACACCATCTCCACGCCTTCATGGAGAGCCTTGGCATCAGCTGCGTTTCCGCCTGCCGCCAGTGCGCGTTCCAGGTTGTCCACGACAGGCAGGATCGCTTCCGCCAGAGGCGCCATTGCGTATTTGGCGGATTCTTCTTTTTCCTTACGCACCCGTTTGCGATAATTGTCCAAGTCCGCCCGGGCACGCAGGAACATCTCATAATGTTCCTCGGCCTTTTGCTTCCATGCTTCCAACTCTTCCAGCGTTCGCTGATACTGCTCCGGACTGACATTGTCGTGCAGATCTTGTTCCGTCTTCTGTTGAACCGGTTCATCCGCCTCCTGATGGACCGGTTCTTCCGTCACGCCCGACCTTTCGTCTTTCGCCGCTTGCTCTTCGCCAGCGGCGGAAGACCCCTCGGGCCAAACCTTGCGGCGTTGCGCCGGTTGTTCTTTCTGCACCGTGAATTTCAACCTCCTATATGATCATGACCTGGCCGAGCCGATGGATAGCCGACCTGATCATCAAATCCCCGTTATCAATGCCATCGCTTCCGTCGGCAAACAAAGGGAGGGGGGGTAGCGTCGTACCCCCACCAAACCCGGCAGTATCCACATGTTTGATACGTCGTCCTGTCATCGATTGTTCAATACAGACGACGCAGATGCTCTGAAAAGTGTTTGGAGAACACGTCCAAAAGTGTAATCACTTTTCGATAATCCATCCTTGTCGGACCCAAAATCCCGATTGTGCCCAACGGACGTCCGTCCACCGTGTAGGTGGCGGTAATGATGCTACAGTTGTTGACTGCTTCCAGATCGTTTTCACGCCCGATGCGCACTTGTACGCCTTCTTCCCTCGATTCTAACAGCTGAACCATTGTTTCGCTGTTCTCGAAAAGGTCCAGCAAGTTCTTTACCTTCTCCACATCCTGAAACTCGGGTTGGTTCAGCATGTTGGTGGCTCCGCTGAAAAAGACGCGTTCGCCGTGGTCCGTTTCCAGCATCTGATCGATCATGCTCATCACGGACTCATAGTGGTCAATATGCCGGCGGAGCTCATCCATCAATTCCCAATAAACCACGCGTTTCAGTTTATATAGAGGAATACCGGTTAATTTGGTGTTGAGTAAATTGACCAGTTTTTCGATTGAGGAGAGTGAGATACCCTCCGGTACCGAAATCCGTCGTTTTTCCACATGGCCCGTATTGGTTACGAAGATCACGACCGCCGCCCGTTCAGACAACGGGATGACCTGCAAGTGCTTGAGCGTGCTCTCAAACACTTTGGGTCCGAGGATGATGGAGGTGTAGTTGGTCATCTGAGACAGGATGGAAGCCGTCTCCTGAATGACCTGCTCCACTTCATCCCGCTTGCGCGCGAAGAATCGGCGGAACGCCATCATCTCCATGCGTGAAAGACGGGCAGGCTCCATCAGGTGATCGACATAATAGCGATAGCCCTTGTGGGACGGAATGCGGCCGGCAGATGTGTGCGGCTGTTCCAGATAGCCCATCTCTTCCAGGTCGGCCATCTCATTGCGGATGGTTGCTGCGCTGAATCCAACGCCTTCGCGTTTGGACACAGTGCGCGAACCGACCGGTTCGGCCGTCATCACATAATCGTCGACAACGGCACGGAGGATCAGCTTCTGCCGCTCGGTCAACATCTGCCACCCACCTCCTTGTTAGCACTCTCTCTCTACGAGTGCTAAAATGCTTATTTTTAAAGTACCAAACAGGGTGGGCATTGTCAATCTATACTTGTGTTTTCAGCTTCTCCAAGGAACGCGGCAAACACCTCGTTGCCAAAGAGCAGTCCCTGCTCCGTCAAGCGAACCCGTCCACTTTCGATCTCCAACAAACCTTTTTGTTGTAATGCGGCCAGAACTGAGCCAAACACGCGGTCCAACGGTAAACCAAAACGCCGTTCAAATTCACTCTCTTCCACTCCACTCAACACACGCAAACCGAATATCATGAAATTCTCCATAGCTTCGGCTCGAGAAACGTGGTGAACCTCTTCAGTCGGAAAGCCCCGCCGCGTTTTTTCGATGTACTCCCGAATCCCCCGCACATTGGCATGGCGGACGCCTCCCACATATCCATGGGCACCCGCCCCCAGTCCGTAAAACTCCTCATGGCGCCAATACGTCAGATTGTGACGGCTTTCTTTTCCAGGATGGGCAAAATTGCTGATTTCGTACTGGTTCAACCCTACCTCACCCAGTATCCGCCGGGTCAGCTGGTACATCTCTACCTCTTCTTCCTCCGGTGGGAGCGGAAGCTCTCCCCGCTGATACAATGTGTAAAACAACGTCCCTTCCTCCACCTTGAGGCTGTAGGTGGAGATGTGATCGGGACGCAACGATATTGCTGTTCTCAGCGTCTCTTCCATATCGGCGAGTGTCTGGCCCGGCAAACCGAAAATCAAATCGAGTGACAAATTATCAAAACCGGCATGTCTGGCCTGCTCCACGCTGCGAAACACATCTTCCGCCGTGTGAATGCGTCCGATTCTCCGGAGAAGGTCGTCACGGAATGTCTGGGCACCGAAGCTGATGCGGTTGACCCCGCATTCGCGCATCGCCGTCAACTTTTCCGGCTCGGTCGTTCCCGGATTGGCCTCCACCGTGAACTCCATATCAGTCGCCCAACGGGGAAAATAGCGCCGGATTGCCACACACAACCGTTCCATCTGCCGGGGAGACAAAACGGTGGGTGTGCCCCCGCCAATGAAAACCGATCGAATCTCTCTCGGCGGATGCTGCTCAACCGTCCGTTCCATCTCCCTTTCCAGGGCGGACAAGTAATCATCAACGGGCTGACCTTTTACTACGTATGCGGTAAAGTCGCAGTAGTGACACTTGTTGGTACAAAAGGGGATATGAATATAAACCGCTTGCGGTGCCACGTGGAGTGACCCCCTTTCTAAAAACGTCAAGATGCGACGGCTCGTTTCAGTTTTGACAGTCCGTTCGGCCATTTGATTGCATGGAAAAAGATGCGGGAGCCTTCTGTCCCGCCTTCACTCCGTAGCCGGTCGGCTAGAGTCGCTCGGCTGGGAAACCGGCTCCCGCTTCCGTTTATTTTTTATTGCCGTCGTCCATTTTCAATACGGCCATGAATGCTTCCTGCGGCACTTCCACACTGCCCACAGCCTTCATTCGTTTTTTCCCTTCTTTTTGTTTCTCCAAAAGCTTCCGTTTCCGGGTGATGTCCCCGCCGTAGCACTTGGCCAACACGTTTTTGCGCATAGCGCGGATCGTTTCACGGGCGATCACCTTGTTGCCGATGGCCGCCTGAACGGGTACTTCAAACATTTGCCGCGGGATGAGCTCTTTCAGTTTTTCCACCAGCTGCCGTCCGCGATAATACGCTTTGTCGCGGTGAACGATGAACGAAAGCGCGTCAACCGGCTCGCCGTTGAGCAGGATGTCCATTTTCACCAAGTTGGATCGTTTATATCCGATCAGCTCGTAATCGAACGATGCGTATCCTTTGGTACCCGACTTCAGTTGGTCGAAAAAGTCATAGACGATTTCGGCCAATGGCAGCTCATAAATGATGTTGACTCGGTTGTTGTCCAGATATTGCATGTCGATATAATCGCCCCGTTTGTTCTGGCACAGCTCCATGACTGCACCCACGTAGTCATTGGGCGTCATGATGCTGGCCCGAACATACGGCTCCTCCACATAATCGATCTTCTGCTGGGGCGGCATATGTGTCGGGTTTTCGATATCCAACACGGTGCCGTCGGTCTGATGAACCCGGTACACCACACTGGGGGCGGTGGTGATCAGCGGAATGCCGAACTCCCGCTCGATCCGCTCCTGAATGATCTCCATATGGAGCAACCCCAAAAATCCGCATCGGAATCCGAATCCGAGCGCGGTCGACGTCTCCGGCTCATAGCGCAGGGATGCATCGTTCAACTCCAGTTTTTCCAGTGCCTCGCGTAAGTCGTCGTAATCGGCGGAGTCAACCGGGTACATGCCACAAAACACCATTGGATTGATTCGCCGGTATCCCGGCAACGGCTCGGCGGCCGGACGTTCCGCATCAGTGATGGTATCCCCGACACGGGTATCCTTCACGTTCTTGATGCCTGCTACCAGAAAACCTACTTCACCCACCGATAATTCGTCCATCAGCACCGGATGCGGAGTCAATGCACCCACTTCCGTCACTTCGAACGTTTTGCCGGTGGACATCATCTTGATCTTCATGCCCTTTTTGATCGTACCTTCAACTACCCTCAGGTAGACGATGACGCCTTTGTAGGAGTCGTATAATGAGTCGAAGATGAGCGCCTTCAACGGCGCATCGGGATCTCCCTTGGGCGGGGGCACTTTTTCGACGATCTGCTCTAAAATTTCTTCGATCCCGACCCCCGTCTTGGCGGAAGCCAGCACTGCTTCACTGGCATCCAATCCAATCAATTCCTCAATCTCGTTTTTTACCCGCTCCGGTTCGGCGCTGGGCAGGTCGATCTTGTTGATGACCGGGATGATTTCCAAATCATTTTCCAATGCCAGGTATACGTTGGCCATCGTTTGCGCTTCCACACCCTGCGCCGCGTCGACGACCAGGAGAGCTCCTTCGCACGCAGCTAGGCTGCGAGAAACCTCATATGTGAAGTCCACATGTCCCGGCGTGTCGATCAGGTTGAGAATATACTCTTTTCCATCCTTGGCACGATAGTTAAGGCGCACCGACTGCAATTTGATTGTAATGCCGCGCTCCCGTTCCAAATCCATCTGATCCAGAAACTGATCAGTCTTCTCCCGTTCGCTCAGTGCGCCGGTGTACTCCAGAATCCGATCGGCCAAGGTTGATTTTCCGTGGTCAATATGAGCGATAATGGAAAAGTTGCGTATGTTTTGTTGCCGATTCCGTTTCTCCACTTGTGTCCCTCCTGCACGGGCAACGCACAAAGACTGCATTTTTATATTATATCAGGGAACATATGCATCATCAATTGGCCCGGTATCATGAAAACGGCCAAGCCTTGTGGGCTTGGCCGAGCCTGCTGACAAAGTAGTTGGACCACTCGTGATTTTGAGGACACCGTTTTTCCTCTCACTCCAGCAACGTTAAACGCTCAAAGGTCGCTCGCGAGAAAACGGCCACCCTCTTTTAGCTGGTGAATACTGTCCAATTGCTTTCCCGGGATCACTCCATCTGTGCCCTGCAAGGAAACAGGTCATGTCCGCTCCGCCCCGGAGCGCAGGACACGGGCAAGTACGCTTCGCTTAGAGGAAGTTGCGCGCGATTTCATTCCTGCGCTTTCCGGGTCTTCGCTCGGCCGGGCTCGGTCAGTCGCTCACCTGGGAAAGCATTTGCTCCCTCATGGATTTACCTGACAAGAGCCCGAATATCCCGTCGGGTGTGGAGCGGAGACGGGAACCCACGGACGTTTACAATAACTTGAACAGCCGCCTACTGGCTGCAGATGTCATCCCGTTCGGACCGGTAACATCTCCATCACATTTTCAATGATGGTAAGTCCCACGGAGCCGCCCGCCGTCATGATGGACTCCGGGTGAAACTGTACGGCCCAAATCGGTAGTGACCGATGTTCGACCGCCATCACGATGTCATCTTCGGAACGGGCGATCACACGGAGTTCCTCGGGTACGCGGGATGCATATAGCGAATGGTACAAACCGGCCGTAAACGTTTCGGGCACACCTTTCCACAACGGACTCGCGTGCTTGATGGACACGGTACGCTTTTTTCCGTGCAACGGCTCGGGCAAAATTCCCAGTTCACCACCGAAATGTTCGACCAGCCCTTGCAATCCCAGACAGACACCGAACATGGGAAATTGTTTTTCCAGGCATAAACGGATCGTTTCATTCAATGCAAATTCCTCCGGACGTCCCGGCCCCGGCGACAACACCACCAGGTCGAAGTCTTCCCGCAACAGGGCATTTCGTGCCACATCCGACCGCAAGGTGATCACTTTTGCTCCTGTCTGACGGAAATACCCTGCCAATGTGTGAACGAACGAATCTTCATGATCCACCAACAGGATCGATTTGCCACGTCCGGTCTGCCGTTCGGCCGAAAAGACAGTCGGCGGCTCATCACCGGCCTCTTGAATCGCCTGCAACAGAGCGGCTGCTTTTACCCGTGTCTCCCGGTCCTCCTCCTCGGGATCCGAGTCGTGGAGCAATGTGGCCCCGGCACGCACCCACGCCTGTCCCGACTGCAATTTCACCGTGCGCAAAGTTAATCCGGTGTTGATATCCCCGTTGAACGCAAGATATCCGACAGCACCGCCGTACCATTCGCGCGGACTGTCCTCATGTTCCTCAATCCACCGGATCGCCGCCCGTTTCGGCGCACCTGTGATCGTAACTGCCCACATATGCGTCATAAATGCGTCGAGCGAATCATACGGCGGACGCAACCGTCCTTCCACATGGTCCACGGTGTGGATGAGGTGCGAATACAGTTCCGTCTGTCTCCGACCGATCACTTGAACCGACCCCGGTTCGCAAATACGGGACTTGTCGTTGCGGTCCACATCGGTGCACATAGTCAATTCTGCTTCATCCTTGGTGGAATTGAGCAACCGACGGATCTGCTCGGCATCCTCCAATGCGTCCGAACCACGCTGGATCGTGCCGGAGATGGGACACGTCTCCACCCGATCCCCCTCTACACGAACGTACATTTCTGGCGATGAGCCCACCAAGTGGGCATCACCCAGATGGATCAAAAAGCAATAAGGGCTCGGATTGATCTGCTTCAGCCGGTCAAATACCCGGGTCGGGGCAGCGGCACAATCAGCGGTGAACATCTGCGTCGGCACCACCTCAAACAAATCGCCCTTAAGAAACGCCTGTTTGGCCTTCCGCACCAGCTCCGGATAATGCCCGTCCGGGGTCGATTTCACCGATCGGATCGGAACCATTCGCGACATTGCTGCTCCTGTTGAGATCGAGATCGGACACTTGGGCAGCATCTCCGTGGATGTTCCATCTACTACAAACTGATAGGTAAGATGATATGCACGCGCCATTTGGTGATCGATCACTGCAATCCGGTCCGGCAGGTACAGAACCAAATCGGCTTGATCCGGTCGACGGCGATGCTTTAATTTCATCGGTTCCAGTTGGAACACCAGATCGTAACCAAATGCGCCGTACAACCCGAGAAAAGCATCCTCATCGGAGAAAAACCAATCGCGGATCGCCCGGATAACGGTAAAAATGGACGGCAAACGCGTCCGATCCTCTTCACACCGCATGTCGTCCGGTCTCGGCTCTCTCACCGTTCCCCGGAGCAAATGGTGGTCCACATGCATCAATCGCACGTCAGGTACATGTTGCAGTGCATGTTTGACAGCTTCCAGCAACACAACGCCATGCTCCCAAAGCGCCCTTACCTCGAAGGCGCGCCCGAAGCCGCGGATTTCCAACGGAGGATTCACCAAACCGATGTCCCATCGGGAGTACCGACCTGGGTATTCGTAACAGCTGGAGAACCAAATGCCTTTGTGCCTGTCGATGGAACGGGAGACTTCATCCATGGCATCCGCCGGTGCGACAGGCTCCGTCAACCTGCGGATCTCCACGCCCCCTTTGGTCCGGTAACTCAATACTTCTGTGGATGTGACTGCGGATAACAGAGACACGAGAGTTCCTCCTTGTCAGGGAGGAGCACAGGAGAAAGCGAGGGAGTTGGGAGGTAAGGATAAAAAACCTTCTTCAGGACAGCATCCTATACCGGACACGCCCTTGGTACCGTGCGATCAAGATCTTCTTTCTCTCCGACTCGTCTCTACTCGGCTCCGCTCGGCTCTTCCTGGCTCTGCTCCGTTTTGTTTGATTGTCACTATACCACGGAATGACTTTCTCCATCAATGGATATCATCGATTTTTGTCATTTGAATCCAACCATCCCACAATCACTTCGATCGCTTTCCTCGCTCCTTGACGGATGCCGCTGCCCATCTCATTGCCCATCTTGGCCAGTATGCCGCTGTTCTGTTGCACTGAATGCTTCACTTGGTTCACCCGTTGGACATTCTCCTGGGAAACGGGGTTTTCCGTTTCCACCACATGTCCCATCACCGAGATTTCCACCCTGCCATTTTCCGGCGTGATGTGAACCGCCCGTGGCGCTCCTTCGTTGCCCTGTATTTTTTGGATGTTTTGTTCAGCCGTGTCGATGCCCAGAAACACCCCGAACATCAACACCATCAACAGCGCGGTCACTTGTGCCGCCCATCTCATTTCGCATCACCTGACCATTCCAGAACTATCGGATCAATCCATTCTCATCAGGATGAGCCTGTTTCCCTATTTTCTCTTTAACAACTCAAAGGTCGCTCGCGGGAATCAGGCCACCCTCCTAAAGGACCAACGAATAGACAGACATCCCTCTATCGAGAGCCACTTGGTGCTGATGTCCGGGCGTCCACGGGTTCGGTTTGGAAATACAGATCCGCAAACGCACGGGCCAGCGCTTTGGTGGTACGGAACACTTCAACAAAGCTGTTGTCCACCCCGCCGATTTCCACCAGAATACTCCGCGGCGACAAGGATTGGTTGTATTCGCCGTTGCCCGTGGCACGGTTTTTGAGAAATACGCCTTTGGACAACCCCGGATACAAGGATTCCAGTTTGTTGTGCAGTTGACGGGCCAACTTCAGATTTTGTTCCCAATCCTCATGTGCCGTACCAATGACGAACGAAATGCGGGCGTAGGGCTTTCCGTCAATCGTCGTGGTGGTTTTGTCCCTGCGTTGCGAATCCCGGTGAATATCGATAAAGTATTGCAAATCCTGATTTTGCCGCATCGCCGCCAGTACAGTTTTGCGGGAAGAGCGATATAGTTTGGGATGTGGTTCCTTGTAATGCGCGGTGGAGACTTCTGTGCCGATTCCCAAGCGTTCCAACTCCTCTCCCAAACGCTTGCCGACCATGATCACGTTTTTGTCCCAGTCATAAGCCATGTCGGGATCACGCCTGCCCAAATCCGGCAGGTACGATTCGCTGAAATGCGTCTGGTAGATGAAAACACGCTTGACGGAGGATGAAGGTGACGGCTTATCCACACGATCAGACGGGGTGTGGTCCTTTACCCTTTCGGATTGTCGCTCCAGTTCTTTCGCCAAATCCGGCGGCGGTTCTGATTCGATGGGCACATCCGTATATTTGACGCCCTTTCCGGCTACGACAATCTCCGTATCAAACAAAGAGAATCCAGGTAATTCCCGCCCGATAAATGTGCGGGGGTCCTTTGGATCGATGCTGGTGGCCAGTTCAAAAAAGAGCCGGGACATCCGCCCATCATCCTGCTTGTCCCTCATCGTCGCCAAATACGGAATCTCTCTGCCCATCGCCCACAACAACGTGTCGGCTGACAGGTGAGTGGTCAATCTGCCGATATCGGAAGAGTGTGCGCTCCGTTCTGCCTCCAACATGGCGAAAGCGCCGGTAAAAATGAAAACCAACGCTGTTCCCAGAATCAGCAGGACAAATGATTGGCGTTCACGTGGTCCGGACATGTTCAACGTAGCAAAACCTCGATAACGGTGGCGCATTCCTCTCCCCCTCTATCATCCTTGTCTTATCCCAGGTATATGAAAGAAAGGGACAAGGTAGAACCTATGAGAAACGAAGTGAATTGATAGAAAAAACGGCTGTGTACCGTCAGGTTGTATGCGCCGAGACGTTATCGATGGTAACGGATTCGTGCAATGCGCAATTGATTCCGTCCGCCACCAGTTTGCCGATATCGGAGATAAAATCGTCTACCTCTTTGGGAGTGACGATCAAGTTTTGCCCCAACGGTGAGAGCACTTCGTGGATCAACTGCCGTTTTTCCTCATCACTTAGCCCGCCGATCAATCCCAGGAACCGGTTCTTGGCTGCTTCATCCACTTTCTGATTCTGCAACTCTTTCAAATCGGGCCGATTCAGCGGGTCTAGCGGGTTGGCCGGCTTTTTTTGGTTCATCTCACGATGAAGGTGCGACATCACCAATTCGATCGTGTCATACGTAATCGTCGCCGCATCCACCACTGTCGGTACCCCGATCGCAATCACGGGCACACCCAACGTGTCACGGTTCAATGCTTTCCGTTTGTTCCCCACACCGGAACCGGGATTGATGCCGCTATCCGCCACTTGGATCGTAGTGTTGACCCGCGTCAATGCCCTCGATGCCAACGAATCGACAGCGATGACAGCATCCGGTTTCGTTTTTTCCACGAGGCCGCGCACAATTTCGCTGGTCTCGATCCCGGTTGTCCCCATCACCCCCGGCGAAATGGCGCTGACCGGACGGTACCCTTCCTCCACTTGTTCCGGCATCAGCTGAAACAGGTGGCGGGTGATCAGTGTGTGTTTCACGACGAACGGTCCCAGTGCATCGGCAGTCACGTTCCAATTGCCCAACCCAACGACCAGGATCTTGTCGTCTTCGGCAATCCCCGACTCTTCGAGAAAACGGGAAAATTCCTCGGAGAAATGGACAGCCACCCGATGTTGCAATTCTGAATCCTTGCTTCTGAGTCCCGGTACTTCCAGTGTCAGATACGTCCCCTGCTGTTTTCCCAGTGCACGGGCTCCCTCTTCGCTCTCCACCCAAATCCAGCTGGTTTTGATGCCATCCTCCTCGTATTCTTCCATTCGCACACCGGGGATTTCCCCTTCTTCGCGACCTTTCAACGCTAAATCATGAGCTTCCCGCGCGAGGTCTGTGCGAATGGCCAACGCACTCAAATCCAACTTTGGCCGATCATTGGCTTCGTCCCGTTTGTTTGTGTCATGCGCCATGTTGGTGATCAGCTCCTCTCGCTCAGATACATCCTATTTTTGCCATACATTCCCCCTCATTATTCCAAGCTTGCAATTTGCCCAATGCCGTGCTACAATTTAGCATGTTGCACGCTAAGGGACGCAATGGTGGTATCTGCAGGAGGTGAAATCATGGCGAACATCAAATCTGCGATCAAACGGGCGAAAACCAATGAAAAACGCCGGATGCATCGCGCGGCCCAAAAATCTGCTATCCGTACGGCCATCAAAAAATTCCTGGCTGCAGTGGAAGCCAAGGATAAGGAACAAGCGGCTGTGTTGTTGCGCGAAGCCTCCCGGAAATTGGACAAAGGCGTCACCAAAGGCCTTCTCCATAAAAATGCCGCAGCTCGGAAGAAATCCCGCTTGGCTCAAAAATTGAACGCCCTGAACGGTTAATCGGACGACCCCACGCAGGGTCGGCTTTTATTATTGATATCAGACATAATAGAAGGTCCGGGCAGATCGCCCGGACCTTCATGCTTTTGAAAAGACTTGGCGGTATGTCCACCTGCATTACCGGCTAAACGGCGGCACCAACCCCATCGCTTCCTTCATCCTGGCCAGCGTTTCATCAGCGATGGCATTCGCTTTTTCCGCACCTTCGGCCAGTACGCGCTCCACTTCCCCCGAGCGCCGCAGTTCGTGATAACGCTCGCGGATCGGTGTGAGATGTTCCACCACAGCTTCGGCCACTTCCTTCTTCAGCTGCCCGTATCCTTTTCCTTCAAAATGCTGGACGGTGTCCTCGATCGACCGTCCCGCGATCAGGCTGTAAATGGCCAACAGGTTGCTGACCCCCGGCTTGTTCTCCGGATCATAATCGATGCGGTTCTCCGAATCGGTCACCGCCCGTTTGATCTTCTTCACGATCACATCCGGCTCATCCAGGAGCGCAATGTAGTTGGCTTCACTTCCGGCACTTTTGCTCATCTTTTTCACCGGATTGTCCAATCCCATGATACGCGCACCGACCTTCCCGATCAGTGGTTCCGGCAGTGTCAGCACTTTCCCGTACCGGTTGTTAAACCGCTCGGCCAAGTCGCGCGCCAATTCCAAGTGCTGTTTCTGGTCTTCTCCCACCGGAACGGCGTCCGCTTGGTACAGCACGATGTCCGCCGCCTGCAGGACGGGATAGGTGTACAAACCGACGACCACACCTTCGGACCCCTGGCTTTTTTCCTTAAATTGCGTCATGCGGTTCAATTCGCCCATACGGGCAACGCATTGCAACAACCAACCGGCTTCCGTGTGCGCACGAACATGGGACTGTACGAACAGTGTCGCTTTTTTCGGGTCCAGGCCGGACGCCAGATACAGCGTCGCCACTTCCAATGTCTTCTCCCGCAACTCATCAGGATCACGCGGTACAGTCAATGCATGAAGATCCACCACACAGTAGAAGCATTCCGCCTCATCCTGCAATTCCACAAATCGCTTCAACGCACCGAGATAGTTGCCCAGATGCAGATTTCCCGTCGGTTGAATGCCAGACAACATCCGTTTCATTAACCATTCACGCTCCTTTTTCCTAAAATAAAAAAACCCCATCCCCATAGGGACGAGGCATTCCTCGCGGTACCACCCTGTTTCGCCGACAACGGCGCACTTGATTGCCATAACGGTCTGCGACCGGTTCCGCCTACTGGGACGATTGATCGTCCTTTCGGGAAACAGCTCCGAAGCCCATTCACGCGGGAGCCCGGTTGACTCGCACCCACCGTCAACTCTCTGAACGGGCCGATCCGCGCTACTCTTCTTCTTCTTCGCCTTTGTCGGTATCCGATTGTCCGTTTGCGTCTGACGCTCACTTTCAGCCCAACCCTAAAGGGCTGGGCATTCCCGCTTACTCTTGATAAACAAGATAACAAGAAATGGCGCCGAATGCAACCGTACTTACCGAAATATTTACAAACCCAGGCTGGTATGTTACGATTTCGATGTTCAAGTAGGAGGGTTGACCATGCAAGCCTTCGGAGTGAAGCCGGTACACATTGCGGCAACGCTGGGATCCATCGTCATGGCCCTGACTTTTGTCGTGATCCGGTTGCGTGCCACCAAAAAACCGACATCAGCCAAAAAGATCATTCTGCCGCCGATCGCCATGAGCACGGGGTTTCTGATGTTCCTCTACCCGTCGACCCATATCCCCGTCACCTGGGGAATCATCGCTTTTCTCGCCGGCGCGGTGTTTTTCTCCTACCCGCTGATCCGCACATCCCATTTTCATGTCGTCGACGGCGATATCTATCTGAAGCGATCCAAAGCGTTCATCTTTATCCTGCTCGGGCTGCTGATCCTGCGTCTCGGCTTGCACAGCTATGTGGAGGAACTTTTTTCCATTCCGCAGACGGGTGCGGTCTTCTTCATCCTCGCTTTCGGCATGATCCTGCCGTGGCGGGTGGCGATGTATATCCAGTATCGGCGATTGCTGAAAAAGATCAAGACTGAATCGCATCATGTAGACTGAAAGATGGAACCGGTTTGATCAAAATCTAGGAGCCTGCCGGCTCTTTTTTTCTATTTCCTACCCGATTTTGACTGAATAATCATATGATAAAAAATAGAATAACACCGAAGACTGGCCGTACCCTTGCCTATCGAATCAAAAAATCCTCCCCTTTGATAAGGAGGGAAACATATCTGCTTAACGGAATGGCAAGACACTTTTCCAGCACCTTATCAATACTCCTGATTTTTATTTTTCTAAAAATAGTGCAATAGTCCCAAGGAATTGTTCCCTCCGAGTAGAAAGATATCCCTAAAAGAGGAGGGATGCCATTTGAAAAAAACAAGATTGCTGTCTGTACTCACCACAACCGTTTTCCTATTGGCATGGACCGTTACTTGGCCGCTATCTCCTGCCGTCACACACGCACAACCTGCGACGGACCCGGCGGACATTCCCGGCATCTATCAACCGGCCAATCCGCATCTGCATGCGGAAGCGATGCCTCGGACGAAGTCATCCGCCCACACGAATGACCATCTACTCGGTCCCGCCCGCCCTCATTACCGGATGAACGTCACCTATGACGCCAACCGTCATACGATCACCGGAACAATGAACGTGACGTTTGGCAACAATCTCGGTTTTACACTCCATGACCTGTATTTCAACGTGTGGGCCAACGCACGAGATTTCACGGAAGTCGGCGGAGGCACGGAAATCCAATCCGTCAAGGTAAACGGAAAACCGGCCGCATTTGCCTTGAACGAAACCGCGCTTCACATCACCGGCCTGAACTTGGCCCCCAACAGTCAACCGGAAGTGCAAATCGACTTTACCGTCAAAGTGCCTGAATTGCAAGACCGGTTCGGATGGTATGGCACCACCGTTTCACTCGGCAACTGGTTTCCCATCCTAGCCGTCTATGACGAAGAAGGGTGGAATACCGATCCCTATTTCCCTTACGGGGAATCGTTCTACTCTTTGACCGGGAATTTTGATGTCCTGTTCACTACCGACCGCAACCAGGTGGTGGCGGCGACCGGCACGCAAGTGGGCAAAACCATCTTCCACAAAGACCTGGCCACTTACCATTTCCGAGCCCAAAATGTCCGCGACTTTGCCATGGAGTTGGACCCGAACTACCATGTCCGGCAGACTTCGGTCGGTAACGTGAAAATCAACGTGTACTATACCGATCGGCAGGCCAAGTATGCCGATGCGATGTTGGAAGCGGGCCGCGGCAGCATTGCCCTGTACAATGAAAAGTTCGGGACATATCCGTGGCCGGAGCTGGACATCGTCAGCATGGAAGGATGGTTTGGCGGGATGGAATATCCCCAGCTGGTCATGATCAGCCTGAGCGACAACCGCACCCAGGAATGGGTGAAGTCGGTGACGGCACACGAAATCGGTCACCAGTGGTTTTACGGGGTCATCGGCAACAACGAATATGATGAACCGTGGCTGGACGAATCGTTTGCTACCTTTGCCGCGGCGCTCTATATGAATCATCTGGACGGGTTGACGACGGAACCGACCAAGGAAGAATACTATCACGTCTCCTCCCCCGTTTCCACCTTCGTCCAGCACGCCGATGAGGGCGGCATCGATGCTTATTACCAAATGATCTATGGATACGGTTCCCGCACGTTGAACGAATTGCGGATAGAGTTGGGCGACGAAACCTTCTACCGCGCCATGCAGGCTTGGTTCCGGGCCGAGAAGTTTGGTGTGGCCACCACGCGGGACTTCATCCGGATCATGCAGCTAACCAGCGGGCGGGATTTGCACGATTTCTTCGTCAACCACCGAGTGTATGTCAATAACCAGGAGTAAGTAAAAAGGGTGTAGCAGAAGTGAACCATACATTGGCCGCTCCGATCGGAGCGGCCAGCATGTTGAAAACTGCCCGGCATCAATGAAAACCAAGGCCGCTTCAAACCGTGGAGTGCGACACACCCCATTCGATAGGATATAGGAAAAGGTGGCGATTTTTCCCTCCGCACTTCACAAGCTCAACGCACTGACTTTGCCAACCGATCAACCGCTTCCTCCGTTTCCTTCACCAATACCTGTATCAACGCTTCTGCCGTTGTCTCCCGACTCAATCGGGTGCCTTGTCCCGCCCACATCGACAGAAATTCGGGGCGTCCCTGCTTGCCTGCCGCTTGTCGGATCTCACGGGTCAACGCATTTTGTATTGGATAATCGGGTACTTCGACATCCGCCATCTCCTCGATGAACCGGTTGCGGATACCTCGTGCAGGCTTGCCGGAGAAAGCGCGCGTCAGCGTCGTACTCTCCTCGGTAGCAGACAGCACCGCTTGCTGGTGCAACATATGGGCGCCACTCTCCCGGCAGGTCAAAAACGCAGTGCCCAATTGCACGCCTTGCGCCCCCAAGGTCAAGGCCGCAGCGATTCCCCGACCGTCCATGATGCCGCCTGCGGCAATCACCGGGATGCGGACGGCGTCCACCATCGCCGGGATCAACGCCATCCCGCCGATCATCGCTTCCTCAAACCGGCTCAAAAACGTCCCCCGATGGCCGCCCGCCTCGAACGCCTGGGCCACTACCATATCCACACCACTCTGCTCCAACGTGACCGCCTCCCGCACGGTGGTCGCCGTGCCGATCACCACCACATCGCGGCCCTTCAAAATCTGCATCCATTCGGCCTCCAACTTGCCAAACGTAAAACTGAATACGGGCACCCGTTCTTCCAACACCACTTCTATCTGTTCCTCAAACGACGGAGCAAACTGTTGGGGAACTTGTGGTTCCGACAATCCCAATGCTTTTCGATAGAGACGCATTTTCTCTTGAACACGGGAAATCTCCTCCGCTGACACTTCATAAGGTTCCGGGGCGAACAGATTGACGGCAAACGGGCGGTCGGTCAACCGGCGCACGGTACGAACGGCATCCCGCAACTGTTCACCCGTCCAATAACCGGCCCCCAGTGTTCCCAATCCCCCTGCCTCCGAAACCGCCGCGGCCAACTCCGGCGATGCAGGACCTCCCGCCATCCCTGCCTGGATAATGGGATATTGCACACCCAATCTGCGCACGACTTCGGTTTCCGACCACATGGGCCCCTCTCCCCTTTGTTGGTATTGTCGTTCATTTTCATCATAGTAATTTAATTCTCAAAAATAAAAAACAGGGGAAATTCATCCCCTCCCTCCTGAATTGCGACATACAGTACGGATTTAATCTTGTGCATCCTTTTTTTCTTCCCATGTTTCTTCCGACACGACTTCGATTCCGTGCCTTCGCAATAATGCAGCGGTTACCCCCATCCCTGACTTCAACGTTTTGCTGAAAGTCCCATCGTAAATGGCACAACTGCCGCATGACGGGCTCCGCTCCTTCAAAATCGCTTTTTTGGCGCCGATCGCCTTTGCCATGGCCAACGCTTCACGTGCTCCGGCCAGGAATGCTTCTGTCACGTCATTCCCATGGTTGTCCACGACACGGGCCCGGCCGTCCAGCACATCGTCTCCGTCACCGCCGACGATCTCCGCCGGATTGCGTGGGGTAGGCAGACCGCCCATCTGTTCGGGACAAATGGGAATCGCCCGCCCTTCCCGAACCAGTCGCTGAATGGCATCGATCCGGTTGTGCCTTTGGTCAAAACGGCAGTGAATCCCGGCAAAACAAGCGCTGACGATCATCGGGGAAATGCGCTCCCGATCTTTCTTATCCATCTCCTTTACCTCCTGAAACGAAAACGGAACTTTCAAACATCCATTATCCCCTACGCGAGGGGGTGGCAACTTTGTTACAATAATCTATGGAATAGGAAAACGCTTTATCTTCGTGGTCAATCAGAATAGGAGTGTGTCATCCGTGTCAGAAAAAGTAGTTGTCGTCGGTGGTGGATTGGCAGGGTTGAGCGCGGCCGCGCGTTTGGCCTACCATGGTTACGAAGTCACGCTGTTGGAAAAATCACCAAAGTTGGGTGGTCGGGCGATCACCATCCCGATGAAAGGGTTTAATTTCAATTTTGGAGCTCATGCCATTTACGCCCGTGACAAAAGTATCTTGCGTAAATACGAACACGAGTTGGATCTCAAGGTAAACTGGCGGGATTTCTCCCCCAAAAAAGCGTATTACGATCTGGGATCGTTCACAACCCCGATGCCGTCTACCTTGGAACGGCTATTTCAAACCAAAATCCTGGACAACAAAAACAAATTACGCTTCGCCTATGAAGTGATCAAAACACTAACCCATATCGAACGGGGGGAAGACGGGGTTCCGATAGGCGAATATCTGAAAAAAGAGCCGGAACCTTTGCGCGATTTGCTGTTAACGCTTGCATCCTCCAACTTTTTCACCAATGAGCCAGAGAAAATACCGTCCCCGCTATTTTTCCAATATTACAGCCGATTATTTGCCACCCATCACGCTGTAGCCTACATCGGGGGCGGCTGGCAATCCATTGTGGATGGTTTTGCGGATATTCTCACTAAAAACGGCGGTCGGATCCTGACCAAAGAAAAAGTGCAAAAAGTGGAGACGGAAGGCAACCGCGTCACAGCGGTCCACGGGAAAGATACGGTCTATCACGCCGATCATTTCATTTTCTGCATTCCACCCAAAGAATTGCTTACCCTGTTCGGCGAAACGCGATTTGCGCCGTTGTTTGAAGAATACAGTCGATACGTTCCGAATCAAGTTGTCGTATACGATGTCGGTCTCAGCAAACGGATCGAAAGCCCTTATACTTACATTTACCATAAAGGGGAACGCGTATTTATCACCGACATCTCCTATTACGATGAGACATGTATCCCGGAAGGCGGTCAACTGATGCAGGCCGTTGCTTATCTGACCCAGGATGAGATCGAACAAAACAGAGCGGATGAAAAAGTGGCGACGATCGAATCCGTTTATGACAAACACTTCCCGGGTTGGCGAGATGTATTAGTAGCCAAGCGAATTTCGAAACGTGCCACCGTACAGGAAATCAAGTGCATCGACGATCAACGGTTGATGCCGACCAAATTCTACAGCATCGCCAATGCATATTTTGCCGGTGATTGGTGTCAAGGGGAGGGACAATTATCCGAGCTTTCCTTCAGCTCGGCCTATAACGTCACCAATCGGATCCTGGCACATCGGGGCGAGCAACACATGGGTCAATAGAACGAGTTCCATCAACCTGAGGGGGGGTAACCCCCTCAGGATCTTTTTATTTCAATCTTTTTTCGGCAAACTCTCAGGGCGTTTGCCGACGACCCCCTTGATAGACAAGCAGGTCCCACATTTCTGTCAAACGACTGACCCAGCCCTACTGAGCGAAGAACCTGGAACGCGCAGCAATTTAGTCGAGGACACTTTTCTCTCATGGAAAACGGTCTTTACCCGCACCTACGCCCCCGGTTTGGGGTGACCTTGATCTTCTGATGACATCAGAAGATGATTATATTCGGAAGTGATTAAACCAGCTCCGGTGTTTGCGCCATCAAAAACCGTTCCAATGCCAACACTTTGTCTATTTTTCCTGACTTGACGGCCTGATCAGTTTCAATGGCTTCCAACAGTAAGGAGCGCAGCGCTTTCTCGGAGTATGCCTCCCCTTGACGCACAGCCAGTTTGACCGGGTACGGGTGTAACCCAAGGATGGAAGCAATCTGGCGCTCCGATTTTCCTTGTTGAACCAACACTTTCACTTGCAACATGATTCGGTACTGGCGAATCAGCAAGGCGAGGATTCGAAT
Organism: Polycladomyces subterraneus; assembly: GCF_030433435.1. Lineage (NCBI taxonomy): Bacteria > Bacillati > Bacillota > Bacilli > Caryophanales > Thermoactinomycetaceae > Polycladomyces > Polycladomyces subterraneus. The sequence continues at coordinate 24,009 of NZ_JANRHH010000047.1, read as the reverse complement.
CGGTTCCTCCCGCTGATACAACAAATCGTACAAGATGGACAGCGCCTCGTCCGTTTTCTGCCGCGCGACACAATCCACCAGTTTGAATACGTCATGTTCCAATGTCCGTGGAACCAGCAGTTCCACCATCTCCGACGTGATCTCCTCACTCCCGGCATAGGCGGCCAGTTTCTTGCATTCCTGATCCAACATGCGCAAATCGTTCCCCGTCAACTGGATCAACCGCCGAACAGCTTCCGGTTGGGCTGATGCACCCGCTTGTTTCAGCCGTTTGGCCACCCAGCCCGGCAACTCCTTTTCTTCCAATGGGGGAAAAGCGACGGTGCAACAGTTTTTTTCCAACGCTTTCACCGTTTTTTTTCGTGTGTCCAGTTTTTCAGCGGGTACGATCAATACCATGACATTGGATTCCAAGGGATTTTCTGTATACCGCAGGAGCTCTTCCGGTTGGTGCTCCACTTTGTCCTTCCCTTTGGCCGCAGTCAAGAACCATGCATTTTTACCGATCACCAACCGGCGCCCACCGAAAAATGAGGGGGTTTCCGCCTCCTGCACCAGCTGTTGCACCGGGATTTCCTCCAAGTCCAGGATCACTTCATGAAAGGAAGGATCCTCCGAAGGCAGGACATGTTTACGCAACAAGTGAACCATCTCTTCGATCAAAAAGCTTTCTTTGCCGTATAACAAATAAACCGGCTCAATATGCCCCTTCATGATCTCCCGCGCCAAAGTGCGGTACATTCAGCAGTCCCCCCTGCTCCGCCTTCTACTTTTCTTCTTGTTTGTGAACCACATCGTATTTTTTTAACACCGATTTTGCTTGACCGTCTTTTCCATGCCAAACGATCAGAACGATCAGCTTGCGATCATCGGCCCAACTGAGTTGGGCTTTGCCTCCATTTTGCCAAGCGGAAGAGCGATACCACAACTTCCCTTCTCTTGTACGCACTTCTACGCGGTTGCCGGATACCACCGCCTGATAGCGCCGATGGGGCGACCATTCGGCCTTGTCTCCCGTATCCTCCACGGATGCTCCGACAACAGGTTGTTGGCCGGAGGAGGGATGGTCCTTCGCTGAGGTACCACCGGATGGGTTTGTCGCAACCGGCGGTTTTGGAGGCGTGTGCTCTTCCGGTATCCCCCATTGGGTGAAGATGGCACCGATTATGATTGCGATCGCTGCAGCGATCCCCCCGCTGATCCATCCCATTTTGGTGAACCATCTGCGGAAGGTACGTGTCGGCATTGGTTTTTCCAACTGTGGCAGGATACGGTCGACCACGCTGACAGGCGGATGGACGTGGGGTAGGAGAGATAAATGCTCATCCAGTCGCTTCAGCCGCGATTGAAAATCCGAACAACTGGTGCACACGGACAGATGGGATTGGAGACGTTCCTGTTCCGCCTCGGACAATTCCTCGTCCAAACTCCGCTGAATCAATTCCAGCGCGTCCTCACACCTCATCGTGCGACACCCCCTTCCTTGTATTCCGCCAACAGCACTTGCAATTGTTTGCGCGCGCGAAATAAATGGGATTTTACGGTATTGATGGGCAAATCCATCGTTTCTGCTATTTCCTGGTAACTGTAGTCGTGTACATAGCGCAACACGACAGCCGTTCGTTGTTGATCAGGCAATTGCGAAATGGCCATTTTCAGATCCGAATGAAAATGGGATTGGTGCACTGCCTGTTCCGCCTCGGTATCCACCGGTTGCATCTCTTCCGGCATCGGTACCACTTTCGATTTGCGGCGAAACTGATCGATACAAATGTTGGTCACAATGCGTTGCGCCCAAGTTTCAAAGCGGGATTGCCCCTGAAAAGTGGAAATCCGATGATAGATCTTCAGCAGTGCTTCTTGGGTCGCGTCCAGCGCATCCTGCTCATTTCCCAGGAGATAATAGGCCGTGCGGTAGACAGGTGTCTCGATTTCCCGCAGCAGCCGGATCATGGTCTCGCGATCGCCGGCTTGCGCCCGTTTGACCCATTCCGCTTCGACCACATCTATCCCTCCTAATTTACCAGACGGTCCTGGGGTATCAAAGGTTGCTATTTTCTTGGAATCCGGACTGCGGTACGCTCTCCCGGGAGCAAATTCATTCCCCATTGTACCATAGACGGACAAGCCGGTCCGATCCGAGAAGAACACTCACAGGAAGAAGATCGCTTTTTTAGGGCTTGCCTGGTGAATACTGTCCAAGTCAATCCTGCGCTTCCCGAGTCTTCGCTAAGACATGGCTTGGTCAATCACTCGCATAGGAAAACATTTCTCCCTTACGGAATAACCAGACACGCCCCAGAACAATGACACGACTGTTTGCAACGGCCAACCATCCGATGTGATGTCATCTAGCCACCGACAATGTTGTCTCCGCCGTCCAACCGGCCGGACGAATCCGGATGGTCACCGCCCCGTCACGGTCTGTCCGCCACACGTGAATCCGATGGCTTTGCAAGCGGCGAATCACTTCCGGAGCCGGATGGCCGAACCGGTTGTGCCGGCCGACCGAGATCACGGCAAAACCGGGCCGGACGTGCGCAAGCCATGATTCACCTGTCGATGTACGACTTCCGTGATGGGCCACTTTCAGCACATCTACCGGTGGAAAGCGCCACTTTCCCACTATGTCCGCTTCCGCTTCCTGCTCGATGTCCCCCGTCATCAGCAATCGAAAGTGTTGGATCTGCAGCAAAAAAACAATGGAATCACTGTTGGTCCGCCCGTCGGTCGAGAGATGAGCCGGATCGGGATGGAGAAACTGCCATGTAACCCCCGGTTCCAGAGTCCATGCCGTTCCGGGGGAAGGTGCGGTGATGCGGGCACCGTGTTCGATCAAAGTGCGCATCAATTTCCGTTCCGTCGCTGTACGGGGTGGGTGGGGATTACGCAGGACGAGGCGAACGGGGAATTGTTCCACCACTTTCTGCAATCCTCCGATGTGGTCCGTATCCCCGTGCGTCATGATGAGGTAGTCAATATGCCGGATGCCGCGATAACGCAGATACGGAACCAACGTTTTCTCTCCCACGTCGTAGGGATGTTGCCGCCGTTGCCATGACTTTTGCGGAAAAGACACCATCCCGCCGCCGTCCACTACGATGACCTGTCCTCGCGGTGTCTCGATGACGGCGCAGTCCCCCTGCCCTACGTCGAGAAAGATAATGCGCGCCTCAGTCTCCCCGTGAAAAGGATGATAAGAGTAGCAGATCAGACCCGTAAGCAACACCGCCGAACACCAGCGATGCCGATGGGGATGAAGCGCATTGCCCGTCCATGCGTACAATGCGTATACACATGCCGCCGCGTATGCCGTACACCATATCCATGACTATTCCGGCACCGCTTTTCTCTCTCCCAGCACCAATCCGCGAATCAGACCGGAGATCTCTGCCGGATACATTTGTGTCAGGATTTCAGCCCCGCTACGCCGAATCCGGTCTGACCATGCGAATACATGCCATGGGGGCGGTGGTTTCGCCGACACCTCGCGAAGCCCGTCCGCTGTCGCGATCCAATGCACGAATTGACGGCGATAAAACGATCGCGCATCAAAACCGCCAGGATTTTCGCCGGGTCCGGGCGAGACAACCGTACACCCTTCACCGTCAGCAGCGTCCCACTCGTCCAAGCGCGAACCATCTGCAACTCTGTCGGCGATTGCAATCGCAGACGAACCCTCCTGATTCGACAAAAACGGTTGCCTATTGGTTAAGGACCGGTTAAAAATTCTTGATTGACAGGTTCCGGTAAACGGATTAGAATGCTAAACATGACAAAACCTAATACCCGACAGTTTCACACTCCGAGCGCTGAATCCGTAAAGGAACGGGGGAACCAATTTTTGGGGTGAATCCGGTGCCATCACCGGTAGGGTCACTCTCACGGACCCGAATCCGTCAGCTAACCTCGTAAGCGTGCTGAGAGGGAAGTGTGCTTCTTCACATGACCAAAAGTCATTGAAGCGGGCACTTCAATGACTTTTTTGCGTTTCCAACAAAAACGGAATCCATCTGGGGAAGGTGAATGTAATGTTGACCTCGCTGAAGCGTTGGATCATCGGGCGCCCGCTTCGCACTGAGCAACTGCAGGAGGAAAAACTGCCGGTTTGGAAAGCGCTCCCTATCTTATCATCGGACGCGCTGTCGTCGGTCGCTTACGGCACGGAGCAGATCCTAAGAGTACTCGTACTCGCTCCGATCAGCGTGCTGGCGCTTTGGTATTCGTTGCCCATATCCGGCGCGATTATCGGATTGTTGACACTGCTCATCCTTTCCTACCGGCAAATCATCTACGAATACCCCGGAGGGGGCGGTGCATACATCGTTTCGACGGACAACCTGGGTTGGTTTGCCGGGTTGATCGCCGGTGCATCGCTGTTGATCGACTATACACTGACAGTGGCAGTCAGTGTTTCGGCCGGGACAGACGCGATCACTTCAGCGTTTCCGGCTTTACACAGGCATGGGACGATGATTTCAGTTTTCTTCGTCCTGCTCCTCATGCTCCTCAACTTGCGAGGGATACGTGAATCCGGCACGATTTTCTCATTCCCCACCTATCTGTTCATCTTCGGCATGCTTGGTTTGGTGATCGTGGGGTTGGGTAATGTAGCGATCCATGGTATTCCCGCTAACGTCCCGCCGGTGACGCACACCTTTCCTGCCGGTCTCAGTTGGTTCCTGTTGTTGCATGCGTTTTCGTCCGGATGCTCCGCATTGACCGGGGTGGAAGCCATCTCCAATGCCACTCCCACCTTCCGAAAACCGGAGACGAAGAATGCGGCACGCACGCTGGCGCTTCTGGGCTTATTGCTGGCCGTGCTGTTCGGTGGTTCCAGCTTGCTGGCATATTTGTACCACATCACGCCCAAAACGACGGAGACGGTGCTTTCCCAGATCGCCGAAGAGACGTTCGGTAGAACGCTACCATATTACTACATCCAGGGGACAACCGCGCTGATCCTGATCCTGGCAGCCAACACCAGTTTTTCGGGTTTTCCGCTGTTGGCCTCCATCATGGCCAAGGACAAATTTATGCCGCGGATGTTTGCTTCCCGCGGAGACCGGCTTAATTTCTCCAACGGCATCATCGTGTTGGCTCTGGCCGCGATCGCTTTGATCGTGGCGTTTAAGGGAGATGTGGAGCGATTAATCCCCTTGTATGCGATCGGTGTCTTTCTGTCGTTCACCTTGGCACAGACCGGAATGGTGGTACGCAGGTTGAAGCAGCGCAACCCGGGCTGGATGCGCAAATTGACGATCAACGCCGCGGGTGCGGTCGTCTCGTTCATCGTCCTGCTGATCTTCACTGTCACCAAATTTACCGAAGGCGCTTGGATCGTAGTATTGGTGATTCCGCTGTTCATCTTCGCCTTTTACCACATTCGGAAACACTATGAGGCTGTCGCTGAAGAGCTGCGCATTGACATTACTGCTGACAAACCGGAAAAGAAAGATCACGTGATCATCATTCCTGTCGGGGGCATCAGCCGCGTCGTTCGCAACACGATCGCCTACGCCAAGACAATCGGAGACGACGTGGTGGCCATTCACGTGGCCTTCACCGAAGAGGATGCGGAGAAATTTGAGAAAAAGTGGGAGCAGTGGGATCCCGGTGTCCGACTCGTTGTCACCCGCTCCCGCTACCGGAGCGTCAACGGTCCCGTGTTGCGGTTCATCGACCTGGTTCAGGAACGAGCTGGGGACAACATGATTACCGTTCTGATCCCCGAATTCATCCCGCGCAGATGGTGGCATCGCTTTTTGCACAACCAATCCGCGCTATGGCTCCGTTTCCTGCTGTTGTTGAGAAAAGACGTGGTCGTCTCCACGGTACCGTTTCATTTACGCAAATAAATCCGTCAAAAAAAAGCCCGATCTGCGCCGAATGGCAGGTCGGGCTTTCATTCGTTCACATCACTTTCGCGCGCCCATACCAGATTAACTACACCCGCCCAGTGGGATTCCACCTTTTCCACCACCAGATCAGATGAACAGATGAGGTTCATCATTTCCCGGTTCTGATGACATCCCACCAAGCGGTAGGCCAACGGATCCAAAGCTTTTTGCAGGAAGGAAAGAAACAGGTTGGAACTGAGACCATGCTCCATCAACAAAATAAGGACGTCATTCCTGCACCACCGACTGAATCGATTGAGCACCCCGACGGGATCATCATAACGGTGGACACCACAGTATCAAAGGAATCGGGCGGAAAGTGAGCGTTTCGACGTCGGACTGGATAAACGCCACCTCAATCCCATATTCATCCGCAGCTTTCCGAGCCCTTTTCAGCATTTCTGGACTGAAGTCGACCGCGGTGATTCTCACACCGGGTGGATAAAAAGAAAAATTGGCTCCGGCTCCCACCGCCACTTCCAGCAATTTCCTCGTGCAGAATAAAGGAGTTTTTGCCTCCACTCTTTTTGTGCCTGTTGGATCCGCCTCTTTTCATACCAACGTGCCTGTTTGTCGAACTTTTTGATCAAATCAGCACGGTTCATGATTGATCCCCTTGTTGATGTGTGATCGCTGCCACTTTTATTCCCCGCCAGCGAACGTCATTCCTTCCAAATAGAAACACTCCTTTCTTATGAAAGGAGTGTTGATTGACCCCATCAAACCTTGGGCAAGGTGATTCCCCGTTGATGTTGGTATTTTCCCTGTTTGGCCCGGTACGATACCTCGCACGCCTCATCGCTTTCGAAAAACAGTACTTGGCAGAGTCCCTCATTTGCGTAGATTTTGGCGGGAAGCGGCGTCGTATTGGAAATTTCCAGAGTAACATGTCCTTCCCATCCCGGCTCGAACGGTGTCACATTGGTGATGATGCCGCACCGAGCGTACGTGGATTTGCCCACACACACCGCCAAGACGTTTTCCGGGATGCGAAAATACTCTACCGACCGAGCCAATGCAAACGAATTGGGCGGGATGATGCAAACATCTCCCTTAAAGTCGATGAAAGAGTTGGAATCGATTTGTTTCGGATCGATGATGGAGTTCAGCGCATTATGGAATATCTTGAATTCATCTGCCACACGCAGATCATAGCCGTAACTGCTCAGACCGAAACTGACAGCTTCCCCTTTCCCGACATTCCGGTCGATGAACGGCTCGATCATGCCGTGCTCCAAAGCCATTTTCCGAATCCACTTGTCCGATTTGATCGTCATTTCCCGTACGACTCCTTTTCTTCCATTTCAAAGATTCCCGACGTACATTCCAACCGATATGATACGACAGACAAAAACGATTGCAAAGAGACCAGGGCAGGAAAACTGCGGAAAAACAAAAGCCATTATATCAGGATGTCTCTATTCTACCATATATTGATACAGAAAAAAGGAAAGTCTGGGGGCATCCTCCTCAAACCAATGAAAAAGCCGGTCAAGTGATCCTTGACCGGTATGAATGGCTACCGTATTTTCGCTTTTCACAACGGTATGGATCCTCAACTGGTTCATCACCGGCTGGAAGCGACCGAAACCGATCGGATCGACAATGCCTGATCCAAATCGTTCAACAGGTCTTCCACATCCTCCAATCCAACGGACAGCCGGAGCAATCCGTCGGTGATCCCATGTTGCTCCCGTACATGTTGGGGCATGGCAGCATGGGACATCTTGGCCGGATAGGAGAGGATGCTTTCCACCGCACCCAGGCTGACCGCCACAATGGGCAGACGTACGCGACTCAGCACTTCCCGCGCCCGTTCACCGGATCCGACGTCGAACGACAGGACCGCACCATGTCCGCTGGATTGTTGACATTGCAAACGATGGCCAGGGTGTGAGGGAAGTCCTGTGTAATACACCCGATGTACTTCAGGGTGATTCGCCAACGCCTGAGCAATCGTTTCCGCGGAACGGGTGGCAGCGTCCATCCGGGTTTTGAGCGTTTTGATCCCCCTGAGGACCAACCAGGCATCCTGCACACCCAATACCGCACCGATCGCGTTTTGCAGGAAACCGATTCGTTCCGCCAAGTCCGGGTCTTTCACGGCCACCAAACCGGCCACGACGTCACTGTGTCCACCAATGAATTTGGTCGCACTGTGAATGACGATGTCTGCTCCCAACAACAATGGATTCTGATAGACCGGGCTTAAAAACGTGTTATCCACAATCAGCATGGCACCGTGTCGACGGGCAATTTCTGCCGTACCGGCAAGATCCGTCACCTTCAGGAGGGGGTTGGAAGGCGTTTCGATGTAAATCCCCTTGGTGTTGGGACGAATCGCCGCCTCCACCCGGTTCAGATCGGTCGTGTCGACAAAGTCAACCGTAATGCCCAACCTGGGCATCACTTCGGCCATTACCCGATAAGTGCCACCGTACAAGTCCTGAGAAGCCACAAGATGATCCCCATTGGAAAACAGCAGCAATACGGTGGAGACAGCCGCCATCCCCGACGAAAACGCGAATCCGTGGGATCCTCCCTCCAGCTCGGCGATGGTCCGTTCCAATGCTTCCCGCGTCGGATTGCCCGACCGCGCGTAATCGTACTGTCCCGGTTGATCCAAATCATACTGGTGATAGGTGGATGCGAGATACATGGGTATACTGGCCGCCCCCGTCCGGGGGCAAATTTCGTTACCGTTGTGGAGCAATCGGGTCGCGAACTTCATCCCGTTTTTCCTCCTTCCATACCCGTTCCGCCTGATCCAGCGCCTGTGCCAGATCAGCGATCAAATCATCCACATTCTCGATCCCAACCGACAACCGAAGCAGACGATCGCACACCCCGACTTTGCGCCGCGTTTCTTCCGGGATGTCAGCATGTGTTTGCGTGTGCGGATACGTGATAAGCGTTTCCACTCCCCCCAAACTCTCCGCAAACGCGATCAATCGCAATGAAGAGAGCAATGGTCCCACCAATGCGGGTGATTTCACACGGAATGACAGCATGCCGCCGCCCCCGTCAGCTTGTTTGGTCTGTATTTCCCACGTCTCCGACTGCAATGCGGGATAGAACACTTCATCCACCAGTGGGTGCTGACGTAGGAAATGGGCCAGTTGATAAGCGTTTTCCTGATGCTTCTCCATTCTGAGTGCCAACGTCTTCATCCCGCGAAGCAACAACCATGAATCCTGCGGTCCCAGCACGGCGCCGATCGCGTTGTGCAGCCCCGCCATCTGTTCACTTAAATCTTCACCCTTGGTCACAATCAGGCCAGCCAATACATCATTGTGTCCGCCTAAATATTTGGTTGCGCTGTGAATGACGATATCCGCCCCGCACTCGATCGGACGCTGAAAATACGGCGTCATAAACGTGTTGTCGACAATCGTAATCAACCCATGACATCGCGCGATTTCACAGACAGCATGTAAATCGGTTACCTGCAACAGGGGATTGGTGGGTGTCTCAACGAAAAAGGCGCGCGTTTCCGGACGGATGGCTGCTTTCACTTCGTCCAGACGGCGGAAATCGACATAACTGAAAGAAAGACCATACCGTGTCATTAACGATTCAAACAGCCGGTACGTCCCCCCATACAAATCGAGCGAAACAATCAAGTGATCCCCTCGTGCGAATAGTCCCATGACCGTTTGTACGGCGGCCATCCCCGAGCTGCAGGCGAATCCAGCTGTTCCACCCTCCAGTCGGGCGATCGCTTCTTCCAACACCGCCCTTGTCGGGTTGGCGGTCCGAGTGTAATCGTATCCCGTGCTTTCTCCCAATCCCGCATGCCGATAGGTTGTCGAATAATACACCGGATAACTGATCGCCCCGGTTTTGGTCTCTTTGTTGGAACCCAATTGGGCCAGTTGTGTCTCAATCCGCATGCCATTGCCCCCTATTCCAAAAACCGTACGGAAAGTCTTTTTTGGTCATTTCGTTTACACAGATGGAGACGTGCTTTCCTCGATAGTCCCGGCCGGAAAACACGTCCCCTGTTTCATCCCATCATCAGAGCTTCGCCCGAATCACCGTCCCGTCTCTCTGTATCCCAGCGACAACATCGTATGAGCCAGCTCTCGATTGTCAGGCCAACCCTTCCCCAGGATCGATCCATGACGGGATTTACTTGTGAGACAGGCTTTCAGCCTTCATCACCATTTGTTTCGAATGGTCCCGATGTATCAGGCCGTGATGACTTGTTGACTTTTCTTCAATGCCTGATCCAGATCTGCGATCAAGTCGTCCACCGACTCAATCCCTACGGACAAGCGGACCAGTTCCGGTGTTACACCTGCGGCCAACTGTTCTTCCTCCGTCAATTGCTGGTGCGTGGTGCTGGCCGGATGGATCACGAGGGATTTGGCGTCACCCACGTTGGCCAGGTGAGAAAAGAGGCGCAAGTTTTCGATGAGTTTTTTGCCTGCTTCCAAACCGCCCTTGATACCGAACGTGAAAATGGCACCTTGCCCTTTGGGCAGGTATTTTTTCGCTTTTTCGTACGACGGATGGCCTTCCAATCCCGGATGGCTTACCCATTCCACCAGTTCGTGTTCCTGGAGGAACCGGGCGACCCGAAGCGCGTTTTCGCTGTGCCGTTCCATTCGCAGATGCAACGTTTCCAACCCCTGCAAGAACAAAAACGCATTGAACGGAGAGATGGCAGCGCCGGTGTCCCGCAACAGTTGAACCCGAGCCTTGATGATGTAGGCCAGCGGCCCGACCGCTTCGGTGTAGGAAACCCCGTGATAACTCGGGTCCGGTTCGGTCAATTCCGGGAACTTGCCGTTGGTCCAATCGAATTTGCCCGAATCCACAATCACCCCACCAATGCTGGTGCCGTGTCCTCCAATGAATTTGGTGGCTGAGTGCACCACGATATCTGCCCCGAACTCGATCGGCCGGCACAAGTACGGCGTGGCAAACGTGTTGTCCACAATCAGCGGCAAACCGGCATCATGGGCCACTTTGGCCACGGCTTCCACATCCAGCACATCCATTTTGGGATTGCCGATGATTTCCGCAAAGACGGCCCGTGTCTTTTCATTGATCGCCTTTTTGAAATTTTCCGGATCAGAAGGATCGACGAACCGCACGGTGATCCCCAGCTTGGGCAAGGTGTGTTGAAACAGGTTGTATGTGCCGCCATACAAACTGCTGGATGAGACGATTTCGTCCCCGGCTTTGGCGATGTTTAGGATGGAGTAGGTGATTGCCGCCTGACCAGAACTCGTCGCCAGCGCACCGACGCCCCCTTCCAGCGCAGCCACCCGCTTTTCAAACACATCTTGTGTCGGGTTCATGATGCGGGTGTAGATATTACCGAATTCTTTCAACGCAAACAAATTAGCCGCATGTTCCGTATCGTTGAATACATAGGAAGTGGTCTGGTAAATCGGTACCGCTCGGGCATTGGTCACCGGGTCCGGCTCTTGGCCACCGTGGACCGCCAACGTTTCCAGACCGTATTGTTGCGATTCGCTCATCACCATCATCCTTTCGGAAGAGATTGAATGATTAGGAATTTAGATCCCTCTCACTCTTGCAACCACACGCTCAAGGGCGCTCGCCCATTAAAGCCGCCTTCCCGTTTGTGACACCAGCCTACAACAGTGGAATAAAAAAGCCTCTTCTCCGATAAGAGAAGAGGCTCTGGTTACGCCAGCTCTCCTCTCTTATCTCTCGGAAACCGTTGGCGTCGGTTTCCGCAGGAATTGGCACCTTCCGGTTCGTACAGACCGGGGTTGCCGGGTTTCATCGGGCCAGTCCCTCCACCACTCTCGATAAGAGATTCCAAATCCGATTCAATTGTGTCGACAATCAGAAAACTTGTTTTTCATTATACCGGTCTCTCATGCTGCCGTCAACCGCTTTTTGAAGAAATGTTCGGCCATTGATTCCATTCCAAATTCCATCTACAATGGTGATAGATTGCTCATTTTCGGCTCAGGACGTGTGAATATGCGTCCATACATCAAATTGATGCATCATCAAGGAGGCCATCATGTCACGGAACCAATCATTGATCGAATTGACGGAAAAATACGGCGCGAGGAACTACCATCCCCTGCCGATCGTGATTTCCAAGGCGGAAGGTGTTTGGGTGGAGGATGCCGACGGCAACAAGTACATGGACATGCTGAGCGCCTATTCGGCATTGAATCACGGACACCGCCATCCCCGTCTGATCGCGGCGCTGAAAGAACAAGCGGATAAAGTTACCTTGACATCTCGTGCTTTCCACAATGATCAGCTGGGACTTTTTTACGAAAAAGTGGCTCAATTGACAGGCAAAGAGATGATCCTGCCGATGAATACCGGTGCCGAAGCGGTGGAAACCGCCCTCAAAGCAGCCCGGCGCTGGGCCTATGACGTGAAGAAAGTGCCGGAAAACCAAGCGGAAATCATCGTCTGTGAAAACAACTTCCACGGACGGACCATCACCGCGGTCTCTCTCTCGTCCAGCGACGAGTACAAACGCGGATTCGGCCCGTTGACCCCTGGCTTCAAAATCATTCCGTACGGTGATGTTGAAGCGCTGAAAGCAGCCATCACGCCCAACACCGCCGCCTTCCTGGTAGAGCCGATCCAAGGAGAAGCGGGCGTTATCGTGCCGCCGGAAGGATATTTGCGTGAAGCTTACCAAGTATGTAAAGAGCACAACGTCCTGTTCATCGCCGACGAGATCCAAACCGGCTTCGGGCGAACCGGCCAACTGTTCGCCTGCGACTGGGAAGATGTTCGGCCGGATCTGTATGTGATGGGGAAAGCGTTGGGCGGCGGCGTGATGCCGATCTCCGCCGTAGCCGGTGATAAGGAAGTGATGGGAGTATTTGAACCGGGCTCCCACGGTTCCACCTTCGGCGGCAACCCGTTGGCCTGCGCTGTCTCCGTGGCTGCACTGGATGTGCTGGTGGAAGAAAACTTGCCTCAGCGCTCGCGTGAATTGGGCGAATATTTCATGGCCGAGCTGAAAAAAATCCATAATCCGATCATCAAGGAAATCCGCGGCAAAGGCCTCTTCATCGGGATGGAATTGTTTGAACCGGCCCGTCCGCACTGCGAGCGTCTGGCTGAAGAAGGGTTGTTGTGCAAAGAGACGCACGAAAACACCATCCGTTTCGCTCCGCCGCTCACGATTACCCAAGAGGAGCTGGATTGGGCACTGGCCAAGATCCGGAAAGTGATGTCTGTTTGATATATGAAATAAGAACCCCCTCGGACTACGAGGGGGTTTAAGTTAAAATGATGGCTCAAATCACGGCACAGTCAACCGATCGCGAAACTTTTTCAGTGTTTTCTCCCCGATCCCCGGAACGTTAGCCAGCTCGTCCACCGAGCGAAAAGGACCATGCTCCTCACGATAACGTATGATAGCCGCCGCTTTGGACGGGCCAATTCCATCCAGCTGATCGAGCTGTTCCGCTGTGGCAGAGTTGAGCGAAATTTTGCCACCGTTAGCCGTGGTGCCTGACTGCGTCCCGCCATCTGGGACCGACCCGGTTGCACCGGCCACGGGAGGAGGTCCCTGTTCCCCTTTTCGCGGGATATAGACCACCATCCCGTCAGCCAACGGCTGAGCCAGGTTAACCCGATTCACATCCGCTGACGGTGCCGCACCGCCTGCATGTAGCATCGCGTCCTGCACACGCGAACTGCTGGATAACTTGTAAACACCCGGGCGGTTGACCGCCCCCTTGACGTCAACGACAACCTCAGTGGCTTTTTCCCTATTCCCGGCAGACGGTGTTGCCGGTAGGGCCGGTTTATAGGCAGGCAGGGTTGGAACCGGTGCAGTCTCTTCCCGATGGCTGATCAACAACACGATGAGTCCGATCACCACCAGCGCCAGCATCCCTGTCGCCATCGCCCACTTATTGATTCGGTAGTACCACTTGTCCTCCCACACCCTTACTCTCCCTTTCCTCATAATCCTCCCCGTTCCTGCATAGGGTTAAGGAGAAACGGCCAGCGTCATGCGGATGGGGAGGGTATTGTGATGAAATTCGGCTTCATCGGGACGGGGAGCATGGGAAGCAACCTGGTTCTCGCGTTTGTCCAATCTTACGCCATGCAACCCGATCGTATCATCGTTTCCAACCGTACACGCGACAAAGCGGAACGGCTGGCTCTGGATTGCCCTGGCATTCACGTGGCCGATCACAATCGGGAAACGGCCAAAAAGGCGGATTGTATCTTTCTCTGCGTCAAACCGGGAGATTTTCGACATGTGTTGGATGAGATACAGGATGTTGTCCGACCGGACCACTATGTCATCTCCATCACCAGTCCGGTGATGATTCGCGATTTGGAAGAGCATTTGGACGCGAAAATCGCCAAAGTAATCCCTAGTATTTGTCATGCCTCATTGTCGGGTAACTCTCTGTTGATACCCGGAACCCGTTTTTCGGATGAAGACACCCAGTGGTTATACCAGCTGTTCTCCTGCATCAGCGAACCGCTGTACATCGACGAAGCCCATACGCGCGCCGCTTCCGATTTAGCCAGCTGTGGTCCTGCGTTTCTTGCCAACATCTTGGAGCAATGGATCCAAGCCGCCATCAAAGTGACCGGACTTCCTGAAGAAACCGCCACCTCCTTAGTGGAACAGATGATCGTCGGTACGGGAAAATTGCTGACAGAAAACGGGTTCACACTGCAATCCCTCCAGGATCGGGTGGCCGTTCCCGGCGGGATCACGCGCGAGGGACTGTATCTTTTGGATGAGGCCTTCATCCCCTATTTCACCCGCCTTTTCCAACTGACGCACATGAAATTTTCCGAAGACCTCCGCAAAGTGCAGCAATCGTTCCAACGCGCTGAGAAAAATCTTTGAGACTCCTTTTTACTTGAAAGCGAAGCAATGCCGAAACATCAACCGTCCGAGGTCCGGTTCCGTTTTGGACAACGCCCAGCTCCACTGTCTCATCAACTCTTCGAATGGCGCTCCCACTTGATGTCATGCCCCGACTAAGCCGTTTTCATTTTACCACGAACAGCATTTATTGGCATTACTGTATGATTCTCTCACAAAAAGACCCGGTTCACTGTTGCACCTGCAACTGGACCGGGCTTGAAACGGTTCGGCATCTCAAGTGGAAGGTCGGTTGGGACCTTTCACTTTTTTTTCTTTGTTCTCATCCACAGCACTGCCCAAGGTCGTTCCTTCCTGCGACAACTTGGCATCACGGGCTTCATCCGCTCCGATCGGCGGTAATTTCGAATCGGGTTCCAGGCGCATGTACCAGACATCCTTTCCTTCAGATTGCCGATCTTCGGATCTGATCAGCGGCTATCCTTTAGGATGTGGAAGGGATCGCTTTCTCATGCAAAAAGAAAAAGCCCGTTACATAGCGGTCTGCAACTGCTGACAGAGTGGTCGGTACAATCGTGATTCTGGGTGAGCCTTTTTCCCTCTCGCTTCCCTTTCGGCAAGCTTAAAGGTCGCTCGTGGAAAAACGAACACCCTTCACTTTTAAATGAGCGAATCTGAATTTCCTGTCGAGCGACTCTAACCGTTGCTACGGAGCGAAGGTAAGAAAACAAGCCCGACCAGCACCGGAAGCACAGGGTTCGACAACACGACCGGCAATGGAATCCCTGCGCGTTCCGGTCCTTCCTATCGGGCTTGAGTAGTCGCTAAACGATGATACATCCGATCATGTGAGTCAATTTGCCACGATGTTGACCAATTTGCGCGGTACGACGATCACTTTGCGGACCGTTTTCCCCTCCAACAGTGTTTGGACACGGTCCAGCTTCATGACCAGTGCTTCCACTTCGCTCTTGTCCGCCTCAGCCGGCACAACCACTTTATCCCGCACCTTACCGTTGATCTGCACGGCGATCTCCACTTCGTTTTGCACCAAAGCAGCCGGATCAAAGGTCGGCCACGACTGGGCATGCACGCTGTCTTGATGGCCCATCCGCTGCCACAGTTCTTCTGTGATATGAGGGGCAAACGGCGCCAACAACAGCACGACCGTCTCAATCGCATCGGCCAGTGTTCCGCGGTCGGCATCCTCCGGATAGGCATAGATACCGTTGACCAGTTCCATGATGGCGCTGATGGCGGTGTTGAAGTGATAACGTTCATTCACATCTTCCGTCACTTTTTTGACGGTTCGGTGACGCAACCGGTTCAGTTCCTGGGCTTCTCTGCTCGTCGTATCAGGTGCGGGGCGTTGTTCGAACAGGGAGGCGTGCTGCTCCACCATCCGCCAGACGCGGTTCAAGAAACGGTAGCTGCCTTCCACCCCGGCATCCGACCATTCCAAGTCACGCTCCGGTGGTGCGGCAAACAGGATAAACATCCTGGCAGTGTCCGCCCCGTATTTTTCGACGATCTCCATCGGGCTGACCACGTTACCCTTGGACTTGGACATTTTTGCTCCGTCTTTGAGCACCATTCCCTGGGTCAGCAGGCTTGTAAACGGTTCATCCACTGGCACCAACCCGGCATCGTACAGCACCTTGGTGAAGAATCGAGAGTACAACAGATGCAACACAGCGTGCTCAATCCCGCCGATATACTCGTCGACCGGCAGCCAATCCTTCACCTTGTCCGGATCGAACGGCATGTCTTCGTTGTGCGCATCCGTATACCGGAAGAAATACCAGGACGAATCGATAAACGTATCCATCGTGTCCGTCTCCCGGCGTGCCGACTTGCCGCAGCGGGGACATTCGGTGTGCACAAACGTTTCCGACGTGGTGAGCGGATTGCGTTTGCCGTCAAATACGACGTCTTCGGGCAGAAGAACCGGCAGTTGTTCTTTCGGTACCGGGACGATGCCACAATCGTCGCAGTAGACGATCGGAATCGGGCATCCCCAATACCGTTGCCGCGAAATCAGCCAGTCGCGCAGGCGGTAGTTGACCGTCGGTCCGCCCAGCCCTTTTTCCTCCAGATGACGGGCGATGGCCTTGATCGCTTCCCGGTTGTTCAATCCGTTGAAATCACCCGAGTTGACCAGTTTCCCTTCGCCGGTATACGCTTCTGTCAACTCGTCGGTGACCCCCTCCTCCGGACGGATGACGACTCGAATCGGCAAATCGTATTTCCGGGCGAACAGGAAGTCCCGCTCATCGTGGGCCGGTACTCCCATCACCGCGCCAGTGCCGTAATCCATCAAGACATAGTTTGCCACCCAGATTGGCACTTTTTCACCGGTTAAAGGATGTTGAGCATACGCTCCCGTGAAATAGCCCACTTTTTCCGCATCCGCCGCTGTCCGCGTGATTTCGGATTCTTTCCGCATGCGTTCGATAAAATCGGCAATGATCGATTCATTTTCCTTCCCACGGATCAATTGCGGAACCAGCGGATGCTCCGGTGCCAACACCAGGTAAGTGACACCGAACAACGTGTCGGGACGAGTGGTGAACACAGTTACTTTTTCATGATCCAGTTCGGGGATCGTAAAGGTGACGTGCGCCCCCTCGCTGCGACCAATCCAGTTCCGCTGCATGGCCTTCACTTTGTCTGGCCATTTCGGCAGCCGGTCCAATCCTTCGAGCAGACGGTCGGCGTAATCGGTGATGCGCAGGAACCATTGCTCCAGCTCCTTTTTGGTCACCTCCGAGTCACAACGCCAACACAGCCCGTTTTCAACTTGTTCGTTGGCCAGCACCGTATTACAGGTGGGGCACCAGTTGACAGCCGCCTTTTCGCGATAAGCCAGCCCCCGCTCGTAAAAGAGCAGAAACAGCCACTGCGTCAATTTGTAATAATCCGGCAAACATGTACCGACATATCGCTCCCAGTCGTACGACACGCCCAGCCGGGCTTGTTCCTCCCGAATCCGCTTCATATTTTTCAACGTCCACTCGCGGGGATTCACCCCCCGCTGGATGGCGGCATTCTCCGCCGGAAGACCGAACGCGTCAGCGCCCATGGGGTGCAGGACGCGGTATCCGTTCATCCGTTTGAAGCGGGCGATCACATCCCCGATGGTATACACCCGAACATGGCCCATATGTAACCCTTCACCCGAAGGATAAGGGAATTGTTCCAGCGCGTAAAATTTCGGTTTGTCCCGATCCTCGTCGGTCCGGTGCATGCGGCGCTCCTGCCAGACCGCTTGCCATTTCGGTTCGATTTCACTCGGTTGATACGTCCGCATGTGACCCAACCTCCTTCACACCAAAATATGAAAACCTCCCGCCCCCAGCCTTCCTTGCTAGGGACGAGAGGTTAGTTCACAACTCCCGCGGTACCACCCTAGTTGACATTTGTACGGCGTCTGCCGAACAAATGCCCACTCCATCATCCGTAACGGGGATGTTCCGCCGGACAGTACTGCACTTTCCCATCCGGAGCGATGAGGCGAGTTCATCCAACCTCTCTGATCGGCTTGCACCTGAACGCCGACTCTCTGAGCAGAGGAAGCTAGATTACTACTCCTCATCCAAGCTTTGTCGAATCTTGGCTTATGGCGATGTTTGATTCACATTATATGAAACAGCTTGGACACGTGTCAATGGGTTCTCTACCATTTGTTCACGAGTTTTTAACATTGTTCACAAAATCGACCCATTCCATACCGATTCATAGGATGTTCCTCATTGCACCTGTCGAATTTCCCTGGCATCGCCCCACAACCGTTCCAGGTCGTAAAATTCGCGTTCATCCTTGTGGAAGACGTGGACGACTACATCCCCGAGGTCCATCAGTACCCAGCGCGCCTCGGCAAACCCTTCGATTCCCCTGAGAGGAACCTTTGCCTCGTGCATTTTGTCCTTGATCGCAGTTACAATGGCTTGCACTTGCTTTTGCGAATTTCCGTGACAGATGACGAAGTAATCGGCAATCACCGACAATCCACGGATATCCAGGATGGTGACACGCTGTGCCTTTTTCTCCTCGGCAGTCGTAGCCGCCAATTGCGCAATCTCCACCAGGTTCAAAAACGATACCCTCCTCAGGATGAATTTTTTCCCGACACCCGCTCCAATACATCGTTTCGGGCCATAAGCGTCAAGGGATACACCTTCTGACCACGGTCGATCAGGAAGCGAATCGTGTTGTCGAGCGCCATCAACACGGCACGATCCAAGTCGGATTCGGCCACGGCGCGCACTTCGTCCACACCGGGGAACCGTCGGCCTGGTTCGATATAATCCGCCAGAAACACCACTTGTTCCAAGCGCGTCATGTTCGGCCGTCCGGTCGTATGGTAACGGATCGCGTCCAACACCTCGGGATCCGTCACCCCCAGGCACTCGCGCACCGCTTCGGCACCGACGGGGGCATGCCACAATTCTTTATTATAGTGTAACAGATCCGACGGTAAATGATGACGAAGAATCCAATCCCTCATGCGTTCATCCGGCCAATATTTGCAGTAATCATGCAGAATACCCGCCAAATCGGCCTTCTCTTTATCAGCTCCGAACCGATCGGCCAATCGAACGGCCGTTTCCGCAACGCGCAAAGTGTGTTCAAACCGTGATCGGGGTAGTTCCTTTTCTACAGCTTGCAACAACTTCTCACGTTCCATACAACCTCTTCCCCTTGATGTACTTGCGCACCGGTTCCGGCAAAAGATACCGCCCGGAAGCACCACGCGCCAATTGCCGGCGAATCTGAGTGGATGAAATATTCACAGTGACGGGATCTTGCACCCAGATCACTTTCTCCTCGATCTCCGGGGGCAAAGCATCCGTCTTCGTTCCGGGGCGCGCGTGTCCGATGATGTCCACCATTTGCAGGATTTCCTCTATTTTATACCAATTCGGCAAATCGTTCACCATATCCCCGCCCACAATGAGAAAAAACCGATCATGTGGATGTTGTGCACACAGCTGGCGAACCGTATCCACAGTATAGGATGGTCCCGGGCGTTGCAACTCAACTGTGGACAATCGAAACTTGGGGTGATCGCGTATCGCCAGCCTGACCATTGCCACCCGATGTTCTGCGGGAGTGATGCCTTGTCCCGGTTTGTGGGGCGGAGACGCTGCCGGGATGAACCACACCTCGTCCAATCCGGCACTTTGCCACGCCTGTTCGGCAATGATCAGATGACCGATATGAATCGGATCAAACGTGCCGCCAAAAATGCCGATGTTCATCACACATCCTCATTTCCGCCATCATTCTCCTTGCAGTGAGGCTTCCAGCACCTCCCGCATGATCTCAACCGGTGCGGGACATCCCATCCAATGTTCGAACGCCAACACCGCTTGGTAGAGCAACATGCCCAATCCGGAGTGCACACGGGCTCCCCGTTTTTTCGCCTCTTGCAACAATCGAGTACTCTTCGGCCGGTAAATCAGATCACTCACGATAAGACGATGATGCAGACTGGACGGCGAGATCGGCATCTCATCCACATGCGGATGCATTCCCACAGATGTGGATTGCACCAACAGGGTGGTATCCTCCATCACTTGGTCGATGTCGGCCAACCCGACCACATCTGTCACCGTCCACTGCCGGAGATGGGCCGCCAGTTCCTCCGCTTTTTCCACTGTGCGGTTGGCCACCGTGATGTGCTGCACCCCCGCCGTCGCCAGTGCATGTCCCACCGCTCGTGCCGCACCACCCGCACCGATGATCAATACGCGTTGTGCAGTAACATCCAGGCCGGTTTCCTCCCGAAGCGAGCGCAGATAACCCGCACCGTCGGTATTGTACCCGACCAATCGGCCGTTGTCGTTGACCACCGTGTTAACGGCACCGATAGCCCTGGCTGTTTCGTCCACTTCATCCAACCATTCCATGATGGCGACTTTGTGCGGGATCGTGACATTCCAACCGCGGACACCCAAGGCGCGTAAACCTCGCACAGCATCGCCCAACGCTTCCGGCGCCACATCGAACGCCGCATATATATAAGGAAGGCTGGCCGCCTGAAACGCCCGATTCATCATCTCCGGCGATTTGGAATGGGCAACCGGATGACCCAATAGTCCCACGACGCCGGTCGTTCCGTCGATGTGCATAGGCGATGCTCTCCTCTCCTCCATTTTAACCATTTCCAAGCTCTCGAAAGATGAAACCTGGTGTGCGGCTCGTTTTCTCCACTCGCTCCGACCAGAGCGTGTTTAATCTCAATCGTCCACATCACTTTCCCGGCTCGCTCCACCTGAGTCTTCCGGTAGCAGAGCAAGCCTGCCCCGAAGCTACTTCCCGTACACTGGTTTCAAGAAGCTAGCATCACTCGCTTAAGAAAATTTCGCTCCATCTTCCCCTTGGCTGATGTTGCATGTTGAAGTAAGTTCTAGATGACAGACGGACGCAATTCCACCTGGATGCCTTCCGGTACCCACACCTCGATATCGGCCGCTTCTTTACCAACAGCGATCCATCCGAGGCCGGCGATCACCAGATCCTGCTTCCCGCCGCCCGCAATGTGGAATCGCTGTTTGCGCCAAGGGGGCAAGACGGACGGATCTTCCGGCGGTGTCAACAGTTCACCCAGATGTGCCCGTTGGATTTCATCCGCTTTCTCATACTTGGTCCGGTGAATGTACAGTGCATTGGAGACATACAACACAAACGGCTGGCGCGGTCCCTTTATAAAATCGACGCGTGCCAGTCCGCCCAGGAATAGCGTTTGCCGGTCGTTCAGCTGATACACGCGCGGATTTATGGTGCCTTTGGGTACGATCACCTTCAAATCGGCGGGAGAAACCCATTCGCTCAACCGATCCTTTCGTACGATGCCGGGGGTGTCAATCAGGGTGCGCCCGTCTTCCAACGGAATCCGGATTGTATCTAAGGTCGTACCCGGATATGGCGAAGTCGTGATCGGTTGACCGCCATCGCCGAAATCATGCAATAAACGGTTGATCAACGTTGATTTCCCTACGTTGGTGACACCGACGACGTACACGTCCCTCCCCTGTCGGTAACGCTCGATGGCCGCCATCACTTCCCGTATGTAAATACCTTTGGCCGCACTGCACAGCACGATATCCACCGGATTCGCGCCGAGGCGCTCAGCGGACCGGCGCACCCATTCACGAATCCGCCCGTGCCTGACCGATCTGGGGAATAAATCGATTTTGTTGGCGATCAACAGAAGCGGATTTTCCCCGATCCACCGCGGCAGATCCGGGATCCAACTCCCGTCGAAATCAAACAGGTCCACCACTTGAACGACGAGGCTGTCCGTATCCGCAATTCGTTGCAGCAAGTCCTCATAGTAGCCGGGGTCCTGTACGACAGGTGCCACTTCGTTATAATGCCGAATACGAAAACAACGCTGGCAAACGGCATCCTGCTCCGCCTCCGCCAGCACCTTTTCCGGAACATATCCCGGTTGTTTCGGGTCAGCGGCTTGCAGCGGCACGCCGCATCCCACACAGTACAATGCCGATTCCCTCACGGGCGATCCCCCCATCGCAACATTCCCTTTTCTTTCATCCAGCGGAAGACGATCCGTTCCATCATACGGTTGATCTTGGTGAAGAAGCCTTCTGATTCGGAAATCGGCACGACCAGAATTGCAAACAGGCCCATTCGTTTGGCTCCCAACACATCGGTGAACAACTGATCACCGATGACCACGGTCTCCTCCGGTTTGGTCTCCAAGCGCCGCAACGCCTTTTTGAACGCACGGGAGAGCGGTTTCTTCGCACGGTGAATAAATGGAATCTGCAAGGGTGTCGCAAACCGAGACACACGTGTGCGCGTGTTGTTGGAAACGATCATCACGCGAAATCCCATCCCCTGTACCTGGTCCAACCAACTGACCAATTTGGGGGTGGCGTCGGGACGGTCCGCTTCCACCAGTGTATTGTCCAAATCAACGATGGCCGCTTTGACCCCGCGACGTTGCAACTGATGGAAGTCGATATCGTATATAGATTGTACATACAGATCAGGAACAATCGCTTTAAACACAGGCCCACCTCATCGATCGTCCGTACTTATGTCGGCAATAACTATACCACATTTGTCCCACCAAGGGCAAAAATACCGCGTTACAACCATGTTCATCCCACTTGATGAATGGCGGCGAGATCTCATCAATCCATTGTGTAGATGAAAGCGAGTATTTCGCAGGATCCCCCTTGCGGGGATGCTTTAAGCAATAATGAATTGTTTATTTTAATATAAGGTACAAAAACATTTCAACTTCAGAGGCGAGTCGTTCATCTTGCCCCCGCCTGATGCTCAACAGTCACCCGCAGGAATTGGCCACCCTTTCCGCGGATCTGCAAACTGCCGAACCACACCTTCGTTCACATCCGCTCCTCATGACAGGATATTCATACGCCTTTGTTATAGTGAAAACAGTTGAAAGCCCACAGTTTCAATCGTGGGATGAAAGGCGGCATTGCTCGTTGCCCTCTGAAGAGGGCGCTTAGAGAAACATTTTTTGTTTTTAGTTGTTTCAGTATTTATAAAATACTGATACAACTAAAACCATGGGACAAGCATACAGAAGGACCAAAAAGACGGTATCTCTGATTCACTACCACTTTGTTTTCTGCCCACGTAATCACAGAAAAGCGTTGATAAACAAGTGGAAGAGCGATTCAAAAGTTGGTGAAAGACATTTGTCAGGAAAACGGCTGGGATATCCTTGCCATGGAAGTGACATGGCAAAATTGAAGGGGGTGACTTCTAGAAAACTGAGGCAAGAATTCAATCACTTGTCTCATCCCAGCTTGTGGACACGCCCATTCTTTGTTAGTACGGCTGGAAACGTTTCAAGATAAACGATCCAGCGATATGTGGAAGAACAAAAGAAAAGGGGGTGAATGGATGCCCACCATCACACTCAAGTTGGAACTGTATAAACCAACCAAATTCAAACAGGCTATGTATGAACGGATGACCCAGATCAACACGGAGTTTGCAAACTGGCTCCTGCTTCATCCCGACGTGAACAAGGCGACCAGCAAGATTTTCAAGGAGTTTTCTGGCGAGAAGTTCCCGTCTGCGATCATAAACCAAACGATCCGGGATGTGAAATCGCAGAAGAAACACCAACAAGCTCGGGTATTCAGGAGGATGTGGTGTTCGTTCAACAATCAGAACCTGAAAGTCGAGAAAAATGGTGACTTCTACACGGTGTCGTTCCCTATGCTGGAGAAGCGCATCGGTGTACCGGTTGTGGCTCGATCGTATCAGCAACAATGGCTG
>NZ_JANRHH010000046.1:673-4665 GCF_030433435.1 Polycladomyces subterraneus | reverse complement strand
GGGAAACATCAACTGGTTCAACAAATGATCGCCAAAATGGTGGCAGGCTACGAAGCCTCCAAGCTTCTGGTTTACCGGGTCGGCTGGATGAAAAACAAAGGGATCCGCAATACACGGGAGACTTCCCTCGCCAAATGGTTCACCTGTGATGCCGCATTCAATGCCGCTGTGGATGCGGTCCAAATTCACGGTGCTAACGGCTACTCCCATGAGTTCCCGGTAGAGCGGTATATGAGAAACGCAAAAGCTCTTGTTATCTATGAAGGAACCAGGGAAATCCATCAAGTGATGCAAGCAGAATACGCATTAGGTTACCGAAAAGACAAGGAACTCCGAAAAAATCTGCCCTCCTGGCCATTTGAAGAGGAGAAGAAACTGGTTTAGGCCATAGAACAAGCAGTTGTATTTGGATTCGTAAAAGCGAGGAATATACAATGGCAACCTTAAAAGAAAAAACGTTGGCAACCATTATTCGATGGAGAGCGAGGTCGAAGATGACCAAGTATGCTCTACGTCCTTCATCCGTTCCGAAGGTGCAGTTTGAAGAGCGGTTTGTTCCGACACCTGTTGGTGACTCC
Source organism: Polycladomyces subterraneus (assembly GCF_030433435.1). NCBI lineage: Bacteria > Bacillati > Bacillota > Bacilli > Caryophanales > Thermoactinomycetaceae > Polycladomyces > Polycladomyces subterraneus. The sequence goes on along the minus strand of NZ_JANRHH010000046.1, from coordinate 4,087 downwards.
CGCGTATTCGTATACCGGCCACTTCGTCCGCCTCATGAGCTACTACCGGTGTATGTCAATTTTCATGGGGGGGGGTTTATACTTGGCAGGCGCGGAAATGGACGACGTGTGGTGTCGCGTGATTGCCGACCGGGCGGACTGCGTCGTTGTTAACGTCGATTATCGGTTGGCGCCGGAGCATAAATTTCCCACAGCTGCTTTGGAGGAAGGCTACGGTGTCATCAAATGGATGTACGACCAACCTGAGCAGTTGGGGATCAACAGGGAGAGGGTTGCGGTTGGCGGTCACAGCGCCGGAGGGAATTTGGCAGCCGCCATTTGCCTGCTCACTCGCGAACGAAACGAATTTCCAATCGCATTGCAAATATTAGACTATCCGCCGCTTGATTTGGCGACCGATCATAATGAGAAGACGACGCATCCCCAAGCGATTCCACCATGGTTGGCCGCGATTTTCAATGACTGCTACCTGACGTCACCGGAGCAGGCGCGCAACCCGCTCGCCTCGCCAATTTATGCGGAGTCGCTGGCAGGGCTACCTTCCGCTCTCATCATTACGGGAATACGATTCTCTTGCCCCGGAAGCAGAGCTGTATGCGCAGCGGCTAAGGGAAGCAGGCATAGCAGTGAGTCACAAACGGTACGAAGGCGCCGTTCACGGGTTCACACACTCCAGCCCGTTGGAAGTGGCGGAAGATGCTTGGGGATTCATAATCACCCATTTACGGCAAGCCTTTGGAGAGTGAAAGCCCAAATCCTGTTCTTGTATGCGCTTTATCTGTCAGCTTGCCGTGGAAATGATCCGATAAAAGAGCATGAATGAGCCCGACGACGGTGGGTTTATTATAAAAGGGGTGATCGATCAATGTTTATCACGAGGATTCGTCCGCGTGTATCTGAGACTGATGGAGTCGGTCACATCAATAACACGACAATTCCGATTTGGTTTGAATCGGGTCGCGATGAAATTTTTCGTTTATTTACACCTGATTTGTCATTTAAGAATTGGAAGTTAGTCTTGGTTAACATGAACATAGACTTTGTAAAAGAAACCTTCTACGGTCGTGAAGTGGAGGTTCAAACGTGGATCAAGAAGATTGGCAATACAAGTTTTCAAATAGAAGAGGAGTTGTATCAAGACAATGAATTGCGGGCGCGAGGGATATGCACATACGTCCATTACAATTTTGCGGAGGGAAAACCGGAACCCATTCCTTCGCACATTCGGATACAACTAGAGCAGCATCTTCGCTGATCGGGGTTTCAGATAGATCCTTACATAACCGGTCAAAATCATTGTAGAATGATTCCCATTTCGCACAAAACAAAAATGCAAAGAAAAGGGATGGAAACATCGGCCTCGTTTCAGTGCTCGAATAGAGGCCGTACGAGTATAAGGAGAGAAAAAATATGGTGAATACGATTTTGGTAGTCGGTGCAGGGCTTATGAGGTCGCCCAAGTGGCTGCTAAAGCTGGATATGATGTGGTTCTGGTGGATCGGACTGAGGAAGATTTGGAACGAGGAAGATGACGAATCGAAAAGAGCACTGCCTCGATGCTCGGACAGCCTTGGTCGAAGCGGCGGATCGCATCGACCGAACGGGTTTTTCAAGAGACCATATATGAGCAAGCCAGGGAAGGTTCGGTTTGTATGTCCTGAGGCGTAGGAGGGAATGGAGTCGAGTTTTTTAGACAAATCTGAGAGTTATACCTTGTAATGTGTAACGTTTTGTCAATAGAATATAAATTGAAAAAACTTGGTTTGTTGGAGCGCATCCGCCGGATAGCGCTAGAAACCCAGTCGGAGATTTGTTTTGGGCACGATACAGAGCAATTCAATTCATTCCGTAAATCCACGGAAGGATATTACGAATCAGATTTTAAAGCTTATAATACTTTGTCACCTCAAAAAGGAGGCAATTTCAGATGAAAATACGCGCCGCCGTTCTGCATAAAATGAACCTTCCGTCTCCTTACAAGGACAGTCGGCCACTTCGAATAGAAACTCTGGATCTTGACCCTCCTCAAATGGATGAAGTGCTGATTCGTATACGCGCCGCTGGTTTGTGCCACTCGGATCTGTCTGTCATCAACGGCAGCCGGCCCCGACCAACGCCGATGGCCCTTGGTCACGAAGCAGCAGGTGAGGTCGTGGAAGTCGGGCCAGGTGTAACCGATCTTCAGCCTGGCGATCATGTAGTCTGCGCTTTTGTGCCCAGTTGTGGACACTGCCTGCCCTGCCAAGAAGGGCGACCCGCTCTCTGTGAACCGGGCGCTGCTGCCAATAGCGCGGGGACTCTTTTGTCTGGGGAGAGAAGGTTACATAAAGACGGGACAGACATTCATCATCATCTAGGTGTTTCGGGGTTTGCGGAGTATGCGGTCGTATCAAGGAAATCCTTGATCAAGGTTGATCCGGAAATACCGTTTGATGAAGTCGCAGTCTTCGGATGTGCTGTTATGACCGGAGTTGGAGCTGTGGTGAATACCGCCCGCGTCCCGGTGGGCAGCAGTGTAGCTGTGGTCGGTCTGGGCGGAGTCGGCCTGAGCGCCATACTTGGTGCCCTCGTAGCTGGGGCAAGGCGCATCATAGCTGTGGATGTAAATCCTGCAAAACTTGAGATGGCACTGGAACTGGGGACCACCGATGCATTTGATGCACGGGATCCAGAAGTGACACAACAAATTCGCGAGGCCACCAATGGCGGTGTGGAATTCGCAATTGAAACCGCTGGTGCAGTACCTGCTATGCAGACTGCATTCGCCATCACGCGTCGCGGTGGCACAACCGTCACGGCGGGACTGCCCCATCCGGAACACCATTTTTCTTTCCCGCAAGTCCTGCTCGCCGCTGAAGAGCGGACCATCAAGGGGTCTTACGTTGGAAGCTGCGTTCCGGCACGCGATATTCCTCGTTTTATCGAGCTGTATAAGCAAGGCCGCTTGCCGGTCAACCGGCTACTGACTGATCGCATCCGTCTTGAGGACATCAATGAAGGATTTGACCGTCTGGATCGCGGTGAGGTTTCACGGCTGGTGGTCGTGATGTGAGTGTGACATTAACCGTCTTCCCTTGCTGAAGACCGAGGTGAAATTCAACGATGGACTGCTATCTCTTAAGTCCCGTTCTGAGGAGTGGGAGTTGGTAGATGTTGAGGAGGCACTGTATCGGGTTGGTCAACAAAGTGGTGAAAAGCCCAATTTTACCGGTGTGAGGAGGAATCGTCATGCGTTTAAAGGACCGCGTCGCTTTTATTACGGGAGCCGGCCGGGGAATCGGCAAAGCGATCGCTCGGCGCTTCGCCCAAGAAGGAGCCAAGGTGTGCTTGACGGATATCGATGAGGCAGGGGTGCACGCCTCTGCTGAAGAGCTGGAAAAGGAGGGGCTTACGGTCTTTGCCACCCGGGTGGAC
>NZ_JANRHH010000046.1:0-599 GCF_030433435.1 Polycladomyces subterraneus | reverse complement strand
TACGCTGCCGCCAAGGCGGGCCTACAAGGCTTCACCAAGACCTTGGCCATCGAGCTGGGGAAATTCGGCATCACCTGCAACGCCGTCGCTCCCGGCTTTATCGATACTGAGATGACCCGGGCGACGGCGGCCCGGATCGGAGTGGATTTTGACAAGCTTCTGGAGGCGTGGGTGAAGGAGATTCCGGTTGGAAGGGTTGGAAAGCCGGAGGATATCGCCACCGCTTGTCTCTTCTTTGCCTCGGAAGAGGCATCCTTCGTCAACGGCCAAGTGCTGTATGTAGCCGGAGGACCCAAAAATTGACCTGCGAGGTGCGTCCTATGTGGCAACCCTTCATTGGTAAGCGCTCTGAGTCGGTGACCAACTGGGTGGAACGGGGGGCGGTCAAACGGTTTGCTGAAGCGATTGGGGATTGGAACCCGCTCTATTTCGACGAGGATGTAGCCCGAAATAGCCGTTGGGGGCAGTTGATTGCCCCGCCCACCTTTCCCATGACCTTTGACTATGGCCGGATCGAGGGCTTGAGTCTGCCGGAGAGCGGACTGATCCACGGCGATCAGACCTTCCATTATCGTCGCCCCCTCTTTGTCGGGGAAGAG